>JAQYVF010000216.1 GCA_030145625.1 Desulfocapsa sp.
GATCTGACAGCTCTTTCTGAGAGTTATAGTGATACCTGTGAGGCCAGGACCTTAGCTGAGACCTCGCTGCGAGAAAGTGAAGATAAGTTTAGAAGTCTTACGGCTTCAGCCCTTGATGGTATCATTCTTATGGATCACCAGGGTAATATTGCCTATTGGAATGAAGCAGCAACCACGATATTTGGCTTCACCTCCGATGAAGCCCTGGGAAACCCTATTCATTCCCTTATTGAACCACGCCGTGAAGGAGGAAATCTGAGTGTGGAGCGATTGAGTCATGGCAAATCCGCAAGAAAAATGGCCCATACCGTTGAACTTATAGTCCGAAATAAAAATACCAATGATCTTTTCGTAGAGCTTTCTCTTTCTTCAACGAGGATCAAAGGCCAATGGCATGCAATTTGGATTGTTCGTGATATTACCGAGAGGAAACGTAATGAAGAGGCTGCCAGAACACAACAACAGCAACTGCTCCATGCCGACAAGATGATCTCTCTTGGGCTCCTTGTCTCTGGAGTCGCCCATGAAATCAACAATCCAAATTCCATAGCCCTGTTAAATCTTCCCATCCTAACGCGTTCATGGCAGAGTGTGAAACCGATTTTAGATGAGTACTATGAAGAAAATGGTGACTTCACTGTTGCTGGAATTGACTATTCCAAGATGCGACAACAACTCCTGCGCACCTGTACAGAGCTTGAAGAAAGTGCGGCACGAATCAAACAGATTGTTGTTGATTTAAAAGATTATGCCAGACAGGAGACCAGCGGTCAGATGGTACCGGTGGATATTGCCGATGTGGTGCAGTCAGGAGTTCGCCTTACCTCAAACAGTATTCATAAGGCCACCAATAATTTTACCACGCGCTATGGTGCAGATCTGCCGCAGGTACTTGGAAACAGACAGCGTCTTACGCAAGTAGTGATCAACCTGATTCAAAACAGTTGCGAGGCTTTGCAGTGTACTGGCCTTTCTCTTACCATAACGACAAGTTACAATAGGAGTAGTGGCGGGGTGGAAATCTCTATACGTGATGAAGGTACAGGTATTGCGGCCGATGATTTAAAGCAGGTAACTGATCCTTTTTTTACGACCAAGCGGAGTATGGGGGGAACCGGTCTGGGACTTTCTGTTTCGGCTGGAATCGTTAAGGAACATAACGGGGTGATGAATTTTTATTCAGAGTTTGGAAAAGGTACTGAAGTAGTAATTATTCTTCCAGCATTATTGGAAACACATTAATTTTATATCTTACTCAAAAGTAATTATGACTAAAACACGCTATCCAATACTCCCTGTCCTTCTTGTTGATGATGAAAACGCTTGGCTAAACAGTTTTGGTCTTACTCTGCAAGCAGCCGGGATAAATAATGTCATTACCTGCAATGATTCAAGAAATGTCATGGAAGTTATACAGACGCAGCCGATAAGCGTGCTGGTGCTTGATCTTACCATGCCACACCTGGCAGGAGATGAACTTCTGCCGCTTGTCGTAAAAGACTATCCCGAGATTCCCGTAATTATCATGACCGGTCTGGATCAGGTTGAAACTGTAGTTGCCTGCATGAAACTTGGCGCCTATGATTTTTTTACCAAAGTCACGGAAGAATCACGATTGGTAACCGGTGTTCAGCGTGCCATTGAACTTGGTTTACTGCGAAGAGAGAACAGTTCACTTAAAGAACATTTTTTAAAAGATCAGCTCAATAATCCAGACGCTTTTTCTCATATTATCACCCATAATAAAACAATGCGTTCAGTCTTTCAGTATATTGAAGCCATTGCAACCACCACCGAGCCTGTGCTCATCACTGGAGAAACTGGCTCCGGCAAGGAACTTTTTGCCCGCGCCATCCATCATCTTTCAGAGAGGAGCGGAGATTTTGTGGCAGTCAATATTGCCGGATTGGATGACACCATGCTTGCAGATACCCTCTTTGGCCATAAAAAAGGTGCCTTCTCAGGGGCTGAGCAAAGTCGAAAAGGATTAATTGCCACAGCTGTTGACGGTAGCCTGTTTCTTGATGAAATAGGTGATCTTTCCCCGGGGTCACAGATCAAACTTCTCCGTCTGATTCAAGAAAGAGAATATTATCCTCTGGGCTCAGATGTAGCTCGCAGCACCAATTTACGCATGATATTTGCCACCCATCGGGATCTTGATTCTTTGCAGGAATCCGGTGAGTTTCGTCAGGATCTATTTTTTAGACTGCGCACTCATCATGTTCACATTCCACCTCTGCGTGAACGCTTGGATGATCTTCCACTGCTTCTTGATTATTTTCTGGAAGAGGCTGCTGATCGGTTGAATAAAAAGAAACCGGCCTATCCCAATGAGCTCCCTATCCTTCTTGGTACGTATAATTTTCCAGGAAATGTTCGTGAGCTGCAGTCAATGGTTTTTGATGCACTATCCAAGCATAAGAGTCGAACGTTGAGCATGGATGTGTTTAAAGAGTATATTGAAAAACGCTGCAGCAACTGTGATACTATTCTGGAAGAGGTGACGGGCGAAACTGTTTTTAGTATCCTCAGTACGCTACCTACCCTGAAGGAATCCGGTCGTATTCTCGTACACGAGGCTCTTCATCGTTCTCAGGGAAATCAGGCCATTGCAGCCCAGATGCTTGGAATTACCCGACAGGCGTTGAACTGGCGCCTGAAACAGGAGACTGAAAATTGATGAAAGAGCAGTGGCCCGCAGAGGTCAGATAATGAAGAAAATTTCATGCAATATCAACGGATACAGTGTAACATTTGATCAGGCTAGAGCAATGGCC
>JAQYVF010000036.1 GCA_030145625.1 Desulfocapsa sp.
CGTGGTTTTAAATTGTTGGCAGAGATAATAAGAGGGGTTCAATTCAAAGATGGAGAACGAATTGTACCATCAGAGGAAGGTGAGCTTAACAGGGCTGTCATTTAGCAATGTTTCTCAAACACCAGACTTGACTATAACTCCGGCGCTCTTGACACAAGCCTTATAGGTGCCGGGACTAGATTCCCGAACACCAGAGGCACAGCACGCAAAAAAACTAAGCCTTGATTGGCTCAATCCCTTCGCCAGCCAAGAAGAAATAAACGAAGACATCCAGCGATTGGTTGATGATGTAATGAAGAACTAGAGGCCGAAACAGTCACTATAGTCGACCATCATTCCGTTACTCCGAGAGTCTTCTTTTGCACCATACAGCCAAAGCATAAGACTGAATACTCATTGAAAATGAGCCTGACTTGAGCTGCAGAGAATCAACCATACAGTAAAACATGATCGGTCAGCGCAATCGATCAACCGGAACAAGAAGCACTCCATTACAGGTAGTTACCAAAACAGATGTCCCATTTTTTTCTTTGTGAGATCTGCTAACCAGTAGTTAACGCCTTGAGACTCTACAGATCATGGATTACTGTTTTTGACCAAATACAACAAAACTGAACCATCCCGATTCTAAAGCACCTGATGTACTATTTTTTATACGAAATCTAATTGTATTACCATCATAAGCAGCTAAATAAGAAACAATACGTTTTGTATCACTAGAACCCCACGAACCTGTTACTATAGTAGGGAAACCGTTCCAGCTAGTAGTAAGGGTAACCGTAACATCTCCTGTTCCATTCACTTCAGTTGAACTTATCCCATAAGAACCCGTTGACGCGATTGCACCACTGCTCGAACTGATTTCTCCATGGGCCAACGGAACAAGTTCTTGCTGTATCCTGCTCGTATTTAAAGGCACCACAACAACTTTATCCGCTGCAATGGCAGAGACAGGCCCGAAACTAAGCATCAACAAGCTTAAGATAACAGCAATTTTCTTCATTGATTCTCTCCTCATTTAAAATTTCAAGACCTTACAGACTAAATCTGCTCACTTCCCCTCTTTTCAAAAAAAAAGCCGGGTTGCCCATATCATATGGCAACCCGGCTATCAATATCGACCCGTGGCTTTCCGTCTCTGCCTTGCAGCAGATTTGGCTTTAACAGACTACCTCTCTATTATTACACACAATAAATCACAGTTGTCACGTTAAGTCAAAATGAATAATGCTTCCCACAAAAAAACAGCAGACGACACGGTACCACCCCGGATCTCTACTGTCGTAAAAAACCATTTTGTTACCTTGGTCAGACGGAGTCAAGCGGAATCAGTGGAATAGACACACAAATCGTTTCATCCCCGGCCCTTTAAACGCGCCAACTGCGCACTCTCGCCCAATGCCTCCTCGATCCTCAGGAGCTGATTATACTTGGCCACCCGGTCGGAACGCGACATGGATCCGGTCTTGATCTGCCCCACTGCTGTCGCCACTGCCAGATCGGCGATGGTACTATCCTCTGTCTCACCCGAGCGATGAGAAATCACAGCAGTATAGCCAGCCTCCTTGGCCATCTGAATAGCCGCCAGGGTCTCGCTCAGGGTCCCAATCTGATTCACCTTGATGAGAATGGAATTGGCAATGCCCTTTTCTATTCCTTCCTTGAAGATAGCGGTATTGGTGACGAAAAGATCATCTCCTACCAACTGAACCTTCTCGGCCAGCCGCTCACTCATGATCTTCCATCCATCCCAGTCATTCTCGGCACAGCCATCCTCAATGGAAAAAATCGGATACTTCTCACACCACTCCTCAAATAAGTCGACCATTTCTGCAGCCGTGAGTTTCCGGTTCTCCGAGGCTAGATTATACAGGCCGTCTTCAAAAAACTCACTGGCGGCCACGTCCATGGCCAGCATAATATCACTCCCTGCCTTGTATCCGGCATTTTCAATAGCCTCAAGAATAACAAGGATTGCCTCCTCGTTGGAAGAGAGATTGGGGGCAAAGCCACCCTCATCTCCCACAGCCGTATTCAATCCCCTGCCTGCCAGGACCTTTTTCAGGTGATGGAAGACCTCAGCGCCATAGCGAATGGCCTCTGCAACGGTCGGCGCTCCCACAGGCATGATCATAAACTCCTGAAAATCGATATTATTATCAGCATGCGCACCACCATTAATAATATTCATCATAGGGACAGGCAAAAGGGGAGGATCGGTGGCCAGGTACTTAAAGAGTGGCTGCCTGCGACTTGCAGCAACAGCATAGGCTGCGGCCATGGACACACTGAGGATAGCGTTGGCACCGAAGCGACCTTTATTCGGGGTACCATCAAGATCGATCATCAGCTGATCCAATGCAGACTGATCTGCCGCATCCTTACCAAGCAGGGCCGCTTTTAGCTCCCCGTTGACATAGCCCACGGCCTTTTGCACCCCCTTGCCAAGAAAACGACCAAGATCATTATCCCGCAGTTCAATAGCCTCACGCGACCCGGTGGAGGCACCGGAGGGGACAGCAGCGCGGCCCACGGAGCCATCTTCTAGAAAACAGTCAGCCTCCACAGTTGGATTTCCACGAGAATCGATGATCTCTCTACCCACAATATTGATGATTTTTGTCATGGCTCTGTCCCCTTGGTTGTCGCTATTTTGAGTGTTGTAAGAGTTCTTTATTTCACACGTAATCAAAACAAACCTTTCTACACTATATCTCCTTTCTTCCTCCTGTCAAAATCCTATTCCGACTTTTTAATAATGAGTATTACACCCATCTCCCTTGCTCCACTGAGAGTGATGATTACTTTCTTCTATAGAAGGCATCAGCAAAAACTCTTTCATACGGAGGTGCATCATGACAACTACAAATACATTTATGATAGGACAGAAGGCATTTTTAAGTGGAGATCTTGTAAGCAGTATCAGGGCCTTTTCCGATGCCCTGAAACAGGGGGATCATCCATTCCAATCAAAACTTAACCGCGGCATCGCCTATCTCAAGATAGGTCGGTTTGCACAAGCCGTAGAAGACTTTAATACAATTATTAGAGAAAATGATAACTATGACCAAGCCCTTTTTTATCGGGGCATCGCCAAGCTAAACCTTGAGAAAAATGAGGAGGCAATACTTGATTTCAACAGCTGCATTGCCCTGAATCCGGAAAAGGGACCAGCCTACCTTGCCCGAGGCCTTGCCCATGACGCTCTTGGTCACAAGGGCGAAGCGGAGAAAGACATCCATGACTGCCATGCCCTCAACAGCGTTGAACTTGGCGAGTTCATGGAGGAATATATCTTTTCTGACCCGCTGTTTAATCGAACCCTCACACTCTTTGAAAAAGATGAGGGAAACTGGAGACTATCGCTGACCGAAAACGAAGTCCAGCGGCTGGGCACCCTTCACTGACCTTAACAGCCACCGACCACTTACGGCCGGTGGCACCCATCATTTTCTCAGGTTCCCACCTTCCTGCAAAAGGGAGAAAAAGTGCATTTCTATTTCTCTCTGGCCTCCTCTGACCTCCATCTCTTTCCCAAAAAGGATTGACAGAACAGCGCTTTCTCAGTAAACGAATGGTAAAAATATATTCTCAAGGAGTCTGTAGCGGCAAGAAGTGCCGCTTTTTTTTATGGAGCCCCCGGGCAAAATCTATCTCCCTTCCAACTATCCTTCCTATCAGCTATCGAAAAGAGTTATGAGTAAAGAAAACACACAAATCCTGAAGCAGCGCAGAGAAAAAGCAGATGCCCTTGCAGACCTTGGCGTCAACCTCTATAGTAACACTTTCAAACCGGCAAACACGGTCAAGGAACTCCTGCCCAAAGGTGCCCACCTGGCCGCGGAGACTCTGGACGAAACCAACTACACCTACTCAGTTGCCGGACGCATCATGTCCATGCGCAAATTCGGCAAGGCCGCCTTCTTTCACCTTACTGACACCTCCGGTCGTATCCAGGTCTACATCAAAAAAGATGCCCTGGGAGATGAACTGTTCGCCACCTTCAAAAAATGGGATATCGGTGACATCGTCGGGATTGAAGGCAAGCTCTTCAAGACCAAGACCGGGGAACTTTCAGTCATGGCCGACAAACTGGTCATGATCTCCAAATCCCTGCGCCCCCTGCCCGAAAAATGGCATGGCCTCACTGATGTGGAAACCCGCTACCGTCAGCGCTACGTGGATCTCATCGTCACCCCGGAAAGTCGTGACACCTTTCGTAAACGGGTAACGGTCATTCGTCTTATCCGTGAGTTTCTCTCCAACCGCGGCTTCATGGAAGTTGAAACTCCCATGATGCAACCGGTACCGGGCGGTGCCACAGCCAAACCCTTTAAAACCCACCACAATGCCCTGGACATGGACCTTTACCTGCGCATTGCCCCGGAACTGTATCTCAAACGGCTCCTGGTCGGCGGGTTTGAAAAGGTTTTTGAGATCAACCGAAACTTTCGCAACGAAGGTCTTTCCACCCGGCACAACCCCGAGTTCACCATGCTGGAGTTCTACCAGGCCTACGCCACCTATCACGACCTGATGGATCTCACAGAGGAACTAATTTCCTGGCTCTGTGACGAGGTGAATGGCACCATGGAAATCGAATACCAGGGAACCAAGGTTAACCTGGCACCTCCCTGGAAAAGGATGACCATGGATGAGGCTTTAATCGAAGTCGCCGGTGTCGACCCTGCCATCCTTGCAGACAACGACAAGGTCATGGAGCTTGCCAAGGAAAAAGGAATCAAGCTGGAAGAACAGGCAGGACCAGGGAAGGCCAAGACCGAACTCTTTGAACTGCTGGTGGAAGAAAAGCTGATTGACCCCACCTTTGTCACTTCTTACCCCACCGAGGTCTCTCCTCTGGCCCGAAGAAACGAAGAGAACCCGGAGGTCACCGACCGCTTTGAACTCTTTGTCACCGGTCGCGAGCTGGCCAATGCCTTCAGCGAGCTCAACGATCCAGTGGATCAGCGCCAGCGTTTGGAAAAACAGATCGCGGAAAAGGGAGGCGACGAAGAGATTCACCACGAGCTCGACGAGGATTTTCTCCGTGCCCTGGAATACGGCATGCCTTCTGCCGCAGGTGAGGGCATCGGTATTGACCGTTTAGTTATGCTCCTCACCGACGCACCTTCCATCCGCGACGTCATCCTTTTTCCTCACCTCAAACCTGAGGTTAAGCTCCAGGGTAAGAAGAAAAAGAAGAAGAAACAACAACAGGCAGATACTGGAGAATGCGGAAAGTGCAAAAATTGATTTACCTGCTGGGGAAGACAGAAGAATCACCTTTTCAGCCTTCTGTCTTCTCTTCCCAACCTTCAGCCTTCTGCTGTTAATAAGCCATGTACGAGTGGTTTATCAGCTTTCGCTACCTGCGGGCCCGGCATAAACAGAAATTTATTTCTCTCATTTCTCTTATCTCCGTTGCCGGCATCACGGTGGGGGTCATGGCCCTGATTGTGGTCCTGGCCGTCTATTCCGGATTCACCGGTGGCCTGAGAGATCAGATCCTTGGCATCAACTCCCATATCATTGTCCAACGTGCAGGCGGTATTATTCCCGAATACGATCTGGTGCGCGACCGCATTCTCACCGTCGATAACGTCACCGGAGCAACGCCTTATCTCTATGCCCAGACTCTGCTCAGCGGCAGGAGGGGCGGAACAGGAGTCGTACTCCGAGGCATCGACCCGAGTACGGCCACTGGCGTTATTGCCCTGCCAGAACAGATGGTACAAGGCACTGTTGACGACCTGACCCAGGAAAAGGATGCCAGGCTCCCCAATATCATTTTGGGCATTGCCATGGCCAGGGATCTCTCTGTGGACCAGGGAGATAAGGTGCGACTCATCTCCCCCTCCGGACCGCTCACCCCCATGGGTGTTATCCCCAAGATCAAAACCTGCATCGTATCCGGCATCTTTGAGTCAGGCATGTACGAGTATGATTCCACAATTGCCTACATGACCATCTCCGATGTGCAAAATTTCCTGGAAAGCGGGGATGTGGTCCACGGCATCGAGGTTACGGTACAGGAAAAGGAACTGAACCGGGCCGACCAGGTGGGCAGACATATTGTTGATCTCCTTGGCTCTCCCTTCGTGGCCAAGGATTGGATGTCCATGAATCGCAATCTCTTTGCCGCCTTTAAGCTGGAAAAAATCGGCATGTTTATCTGCGTTGCCCTCATTATTCTGGTGGCCGCCCTCAATATCATCTCGGCCCTGATCATGGTGGTCATGGAAAAGGAACAGGACATTGCCATCCTCAAATCCATGGGGGCCACCTCCAGATCCATCATGAAGATTTTCTTTTATCAGGGACTGGTCATTGCCTTTCTCGGCACCTTTCTCGGTGTCAGCGGAGGTCTCGGGCTCTGTGAACTGCTTTCCCGTTACCAATTCATCGAACTGCCCTCCAACGTCTATCCCATGAACACCCTGCCCATCAAGGTCCTGCCCATGGATGTGACCATTATTGCTATTGCCGCAATCATTATCACCCTTTCCGCCACCATTTACCCATCCTGGAAGGCATCAAAGGTCAAACCTGCCGAGGTGCTCTCATGACCACGAGCACAACCTCGCTTTTCAGGGCCGAAGACCTTTGTAAAAGTTACCACAGCGGCACCGAACAGATTCATGTACTCAGGGGTGTCAATCTCAGCATCAACACTGGGGAGATGATGGCTATTATCGGGGCTTCCGGCTCCGGCAAGACCACCCTGCTGCAAATTTTGGGGACCCTTGACAGTCCCGATAGTGGAGAACTCTTTTTTAAGGATACTTCCCTGGGCCGGAAAACTGACCAGGAACTCTGTCACTTTCGCAACCGCTCTGTGGGCTTCATCTTTCAGTTCCATCATTTGCTGCCCGAATTTACAGCTCTTGAAAATGTAATGATGCCCGGACTGATTGCCGGCAGGAAGAAAGAAGAAATGGAAGGACCTGCCCACCATCTGCTGAAGCAGGTGGAACTGGACCATCGAACGGGTCACAAGGTGGGCGAACTCTCGGGCGGTGAACAGCAGCGTACGGCCCTGGCCAGGGCACTTATCATGAAACCGGCTCTCCTCCTGGCCGATGAACCCACAGGCAACCTGGACAGTCGCTCCGGGCATCTGGTCTTTGAGCTCATCCGTTCCCTGTGCAAAGAACTCTCCCTTGCCAGCATCATGGTCACTCACAACACTAAACTGGCTAAACAGATGGACTCCTATTCCACCCTCAAAGACGGCATCCTGCAACAACTCTAGCAAACGCTGCACACGGATCAAACAGACATACGGGACGCGCCAGGCACTGTTCGAGGATAAATCCGCTCCCACACAAAAAAACCGTCTCCCATTACTCTCTTCTTCCCAGGTATGACCACAAATAGAAAAGGGGAATGGCATTTTTACCACTCCCCTTTTCCAATCGTTACCATGTTGAGCCAACTGCCCTAGTGTATCTTCAAATAACTCCTCAACTCTTTAGCCAGTAAAGGCGCCACGGAATATACCTCAAGAAGATCATCACTGGCTCGGCCCGGGTAGGTGTCGGAGCCGATCACTTTGTGAATGGAACTGTCAAGGAAGCGCTGGCGGGCCTCTCCGGCCATAACCAGGTGGGTGGCGAGCACTGCCACTCCGGATGCCCCGGCCTCCAGACACCGTTCTGCGGTCTGGATGATGGAACCGCCGGTACGAATCATATCATCGCAGATCACCGCAGTTTTGCCCTTGACCACACTGGATATCTGACCAACGATAGTCTTATCGGTATCGTAGCGATCCTTGTCTGCAGCCGTATGCGCACAGTTCAGAAGGCTGGCCAGCTTCGCTACCTGCTTGGAGAAGCCATAATCGGGAGAAACCAGAACATATTCACCAAGGTCCATCTGTCGCAGATGTTCCACCACCAGCTCTCCGGTCCAGATATGCTTGGTGGAGATCTCCCCACCATGGGCGTGGAGTACAGCCTCGGAATGGAGGTCAACAAAAGCGACAAAGTCAGGCCGTGCCCGAAAGATCTGACGAGTTCTGGTGACTCCCTTGGGAATCTCAGCGGACCCTCTCTTGGCCTGTTCCATGGTGGAATGGCCAAGATAGGGAATGACCACATTCACTGAAGCAGCATTCCAATACCGTCCTCCCTGAATAAGATCCATCAATTCCTGATGGGCACTGTCATTGTGTGTGCTTGCCACAATGATCAACACCTTCCCCGCCACATCCTCGGGAAAGGCATGATAAATCTCACCGTCGGCAAATTGTTTACGAATCATCTCGGAAAAATCCAGCCCCAACTCCCCGGCAATATTTCGCCCCAGGTCAACGGTGGCCTGGTTGGCCACCACCATGTATTCAGAAGGTTTTTGTATTTTCACTCTGTGTCCCGTCACATACTCATTCATCAAGAGGTTCAAGCCATAGCCAGGCCATCAAAAACATAAGGCCACCTCGAAAAATTGCCTTTTTGCCCAAGCTCTTCGTCACAGTCAAAAAAATAATGCTCACATATCAACTATATGCTGTGCTTATTTTTTCGTCTACTCCTCGATCTTGAACAAAAAATCTAATTTTTCAAGGTACCCATAAGCAATTACAGACAAGTTACAGAGCAGCAACAATAGCATCACCCATGGCTGCCGTCCCCACTGCGTCAGAAGAACCAGTAGCAATATCAGCGGTATAAATACCTTTCTCCAAGGTGGACTCCACTGCCTTATCAATGGCATCGGCTGCCTCATCCAGACCAAAGCTGTAACGCAGCATCATGGAAGCGGAGAGGATTTCGGCTATGGGATTCGCAATTCCCTGGCCTGCGATGTCGGGAGCGGAGCCGCCTGCCGGCTCGTAGAGGCCGAACTTTTCCTTATTGAGGCTGGCAGAAGCAAGAAGCCCCATGGAACCGGTGAGCATAGCGGATTCATCGGAAATGATATCTCCAAACATGTTGCCGCAGAGCATAACATCAAACTGATGAGGATCGCGAACCAGCTGCATGGTGGCATTATCCACATAGAGGTGGTTCAGTTCAACATCCGGATACTCCTTTGCCACTTCAATAACGACCTCACGCCAGAGAACCATGGTGGTCAAGACATTGGCCTTATCAACAGAAGTCACTTTTTTTCCACGCAGTCTGGCGGCATCAAAGGCCATACGGGTAATGCGCTCGATCTCGGACCGTTTATAGGCCATGGTATCAAAGGCACGCTCGTCCGGCCCTTCCCCTTCCCGGCCCTTTGGTGTCCCGAAGTAGATACCGGAGGTCAGCTCACGAACACAGAGAATATCAAAACCGTCTCTGATAATATCAGGGCGCAGGGGGCAGGCAGCAGTCAACGACTTAAAAACTCTGGCCGGACGCAGATTACAAAAAAGATCAAAGTGCTTGCGCAAAGGAAGGAGCGCTGCACGCTCCGGCTGCTGCTCAGGAGGAAGACTTTCCCACTTGGGGCCGCCCACAGAACCAAAGAGAATGGCGTCACTCTGTTCACAGAGTGACAAGGTAGATGCAGGCAGGGCTTCTCCGTGGTTATCAATGGCGATACCACCCACATCAGCATGCTCGTAACTGAGTTCAAAATCAAACTTCTTCTGGGCCGCATCAAGGACCTTGATGGCCTCGGCCATTACCTCAGGACCAATGCCGTCTCCGGCAAGAACTGCTATTTTCTTCATTTTCATCACCTTATTTCAGCATACAGATTCACAAGACTGTATTATTTATAGGGGGGTGTGTTGTTCACTCAACTGGTTATTTCTAGCAAATTCATTGACATTTGACCAGCGTAAAATCTCTGTCCATCTGCTTCTCCAGGCCCATCTTGTTTCTAAGCCATACCAAAACCATACTATTAACGACGACTCTATACGCAGAAGGGACTTCAATCGCGAACAGCCCCCATACAGTTCATTACACAAACGGATCATACCAAGTCCTGTTCGCGGATAAATCCACTCTTATAGAGAAAGCCAGTAACATACTGTTCGTCTATGAGAAGAAGGTTTCAACCTTCTGCAAAAACAATTAATTTAAGACTTACACTGCAAGAAATTTGTTCATTGAGGTCCGTAGGTATATAGTAAACAAGAACAACATGTAGTTATGACATTTATCAAAGCTTTACAGGTTAAAAAAATGATCCAAAAAATCAGCATCTGCATCGTACTCCTCTGCTGCCTTGGCTGTGAACCAAAGCAGCCGGAAGCACTGGGAACCCTTGAATGGGACCGTGTCAACAGCCGCGCAGTAGCCAGCGAAGTAATCACCCATGTCTCTGTAAAGCAAGGAGATTTTGTCTCCAAAGGGACACTCCTCCTCAAGCTCGACAACCGCAAGGTGCTGGCAGAAAGAAACCAGATAAAAGCCGAAATTGAAGAGGCCCAATGGCTGTTGAAAGAACTTGAGGCTGGACCGCGTCCGGAGACCATTGCCGAAGCCCGGGCTCGTGTGAAAGCGGCCACGGCTGTACTTGTCAATGCCCAGGTTATTTATGAACGCCGAAAAGTTCTCTATGCAGGAAACTTTGTCAGTCAGGAACAGCGCGATATCGCCAAAAAAGATTTCCTCGATGCCCAATCATATCTCACTGAACAAGAGGAAGCGCTAGCTAAACTCCTTGCCGGCTCCCGCCTGGAAGAAATCGAACAGGCCAGATCCAGAGTCCAGGGCCTGCAAAGCCGTCTGCAGCAACTGACATTACTCCTGGCCGACTACGACGTGACGGCCAGCCGAGATGGACTGGTAGACAGTCTGCCCTTTAAACTGGGTGATCGTCCCCAGGAAGGAGCAATCCTTGCCACCCTCCTCTCCGGAAAACGCCCCTGGGCCAGGGTCTATGTCCCTGAGCCCTACCGGTCCATCATGAAACCAAGGCAAAACTACAAACTCCATATAGACGGACAATCCAGCCCCTATTCGGCAACGCTGCGAACCATCTCCTCCGAGGCCAGCTTCACCCCCTACTTTGCCCTTTCCGAAAAAGACCGCTCCCGCCTCTCCTATGTGGCAGAACTTGATCTCGTAGATGAAAAGGCGGATTCCCTCACCGCCGGCACCCCTGTCCAACTGATTCTGGAGAAGAGATGAAGCTGGCCATTGAGGTAAAGGGGCTCACCAAGACATTCGGCAGCTTCACAGCCGTAAACCAGGTGGACATGCGTATTCCGGAAAATATGGTCTACGGTTTTCTCGGCCCCAACGGTTCAGGCAAAACCACGGCCATCAGAATGATGTGCGGACTCCTGGAGCCCACAGCAGGAGAGATTACAGTCCTTGGCATGCAGATTCCGGCCAGGACAGAGGCCATCCGCCAGCAAGTAGGCTATATGACCCAGCGATTTTCCATGTATGGAGATCTCACCGTGGAACAGAACCTGGACTTCATCGGCAAAATTATGGGGGTCACCGGCAAACATCTGAAGAGGCGCAAAGAGGAGGTAAAAGAGCAGTTTAACCTGCAATCTTTCACCTCATTTCTTGCCGGAGAACTCTCCGGCGGCCAGAAACGTCGCCTGGCACTGGCCGCAGCAACCATCCACAAACCCAGGCTCCTCCTCCTGGATGAACCAACCTCTGAAGTGGACCCGAACACCAGGCGTGATTTCTGGGACCAGCTCTTTACCATGTGTGACCAGGGTGCCACTATCCTGGTCACCACGCACCTGATGGACGAGGCAGAGCGCTGTCATCACCTTGCCATCATCAATGACGGAATAAAAGTGGCAGACGGCAGTCCGGCCGCACTCAAGTCTGATCTGGCTGCAGCAATAGTGGAGGTAAAAAGTCCCAGACCAGCACAGATAAAATCCCATTTACACAGCCTCACTCCGGTCATCTCCGTCACCCAGGTCGGTATGCTCCTTCGCGTCATGGTCGATCCTCAACTGGCATCGCCACTGGAATGGCTGAGCAAAGAACTTGCATCCTTTGTTGATGTGGAGATACGGACGAGCAGCCCTTCCATTGAGGATGTCTTTGTCATGGCCACCAGAAAGATGAGCAGGGATGCAGAGCATGGCAACTAACGGACTTCGCGCCTCATCGATCCGCACCCTGGCCGTCTGCAAGAAAGAGGTCCTACATCTGGTACGCGATCGCCTCACCTTTGGCATGGTCGTGATGATCCCCCTGATCCAGCTGGTCCTCTTCGGCTATACCATTAACACCGATGTACGCGATGTACCGGCAGCCGTTGCTGACAGCCTGGAAAACAGTTTCTCAAGACAACTGGTCATGGATCTGCAGGCAAGCCAGGTCCTGGATTTCCGCCGCACTGTTCATTCACCGCAGGAACTGGAACAACTCATTGCCAGTGGTGAAGTGTCGGCAGGCGTCTATATCCCCCCTGATGCGGAAAACCGTTATTACACAGGAGATCGGCCCTATGCCCAGATTCTCATTGACGGCTCGGATACGGTACTGGCCGCTGCAGTGACTTCCCTGGCCCGTTTTCCTTTTCTTCCGGGCGGTGTTGTTTCCAACAGAAGCCAGGCTCCGGGACTGTCCACACGTCTCCTCTATAACCCTGAGAAACGGGCGGCCCTCTTTACCGTCCCTGGACTCCTGGGAGTCATCCTGACCATGACCATGATCATGTTCACCTCCATTGCCATTGTCCGAGAACGGGAACGGGGAAACATGGAACTCCTCATTGCCACCCCCATTAAAAACATTGAACTGATGGTTGGTAAAATCACCCCTTATATCGGTATCGGTCTTGTCCAGGTCTCCATCATCCTCTTCCTTGGAGTCCTGCTTTTCCAGATACCAGTGGCCGGCAAACTAGTGTCAATTTTTATCGCCTGCCTTATCTTCATCCTGGCCAACCTGACCCTGGGGCTCATCATCTCCACCCTGGCCCGCAATCAACTTGCGGCCATGCAGATGTTTATCTTTGTCTTCCTTCCCTCCATGCTCCTCTCGGGCTTTATGTTTCCCTTTGTGGCCATGCCCAAGATTGCCCAGCAGCTGGCAGAGGTTCTGCCCCTCACCCATTTCCTGCGCATCATACGCGGCATCATCCTTCGCAATCAGCCTCTCAGCGTAGTCTGGGAAGATCTAGCCTTTCTCCTTCTCTTTGCCCTCTTCTTCCTCATTATCTCCACGATCCGCTTTAGAAAACGACTGGAATAAAATCCAACAACTGAGCATGCTGAGGTCTGGAAGGAAAGTTCTCCTTTCCTATTAAGCAAACGAAAATTGCAAGTTGATTGAGATCAGATTAAAATTTATGTGATTGTGGATTGGCTCAAAGCAACTGAAGCCAGAAGATACAGAGAAAGGAAATGTCTTTGACAGATAACGACAAGAAGCTACTTATTTACACAGCCCTTTGTTTCCGGAAGACGAAGGAGGATAGTTGCCGGTATCAGCAGCAGGAGCAAGACTGTTATCTTCAGGGGAAAATACTCAATGGCAACAAAGGAGTAGCATCCTCCCAGAAAGAGAGTGAGCAGGCCTATAATCTTGGCCTTTCTGGGAACCGTTCGATGTTCCTCCCAGTCCCGGATAATTCCACCAAAGAACCTGTTCTCCAATAACTTTTTATGGAGCCGAGGAGATGAGTTGGCAAAACAGGCTGCTGCCAGAAGCAGAAAAGGAGTGGTGGGAAGGCCGGGCAAAAAGAGCCCAATACTCCCAAACATGACACAGAGGAGTCCTCCACTGATCAGAAAATACTTTTTCATCATTCTTCGCAGACAACAGGTTCAAAGACCAGAAGATTACGAATTCCCCGAAAAACAGGAAGGACATATTCAGTTCGGGAGTGCAGTGTAAAGCCAGCAGGAGACGCGCTATCTTTCCAGGCCGTCAGTTCCTCTTCCCATTTGGGTCCCTTCATGCAGATTACCTGCACACCCGGCCCTGCAAACCGGTGACTCATATCGAGAAACGCTTTAATTTCAGAGACGGCCCTGCTGGTAATGTGCGTAAAACCAAGATCAGCAGGCAGCATTTCCTCATCTTCCACCCGACAGGCCAGGACGGAGGTATCAGAAAGCCCCAGGGTTCTGACCACATGACGGAGAAAGGAGACACGCTTGAGTCTGGGTTCCACCAGAGTCACTTTAAGCGTTGGATCAACAGCCTTACAGACAAGACCGGGAAACCCGGCACCGGTACCGATATCCAGGAGGTGCACTCTCTCCCCACTAAGCAGAGGGAGAAGGGTAAGAGAATCGAGGAAGTGTTTAACCAGGATCTCCTGATCCGTTGCCCCCCTGGAAATGAGGTTGATCTTTCTGCTCCAGTGTTTCAATTCCCGAAAGTAGGCAACAAGGCGCTCCTCGGCTGCAACATCAAGAGACGGCAGTCCCAGGGTATCGCAGCCTGATCGCAGCCCTGCTATAAAATCAAAACCCTCTTCCAACTTCTCTCTCACCTGTCCTTGAGACGCTCGGTGACTGAGGCCGCATGCCCAGTGAGCCCTTCGAGATTGGCCAGGAGACGGATATGGTCCCCGTCTTCTTTCAGGGCCTGGGCCGAATAACTGATGATAGAGCTCTTTTTCAGGAAGGTCTCTACTCCCAGGGCCGAAGAAAAACGAGCCGTCCCCATGGTAGGCAGAACATGATTGGGACCCGCCAGGTAATCGCCTGCTGCCTCCGGGGTGTGATGCCCCATAAAAATCGCACCGGCATGACGAATCTGCGGCAGCCATGCCCAGGGATCCTGGAGCATGAGTTCCAAATGCTCTATGGCAATATCATTGGCAATTGAAATGGCCTCTTCCAAATCTTGGGCAATAAGGATGACCCCTCGCTCCTGCAGCGATTGTCTCGCTATTTCATTCCGCGCCAGGAGTGTCAGCTGGCGCTCAAGTTCAACAAGGACCTCTGCCGCAAGCTGCTCGTTAGTGGTCACCAGCACTGCCAGTGCCATGGGATCATGTTCCGCCTGGGCCAACATATCTGCCGCCACGTGGGCCGCTTCGGCACTCTCATCAGCCACAATCAGGACTTCGGAAGGACCGGCTATCATGTCGATACGAACCATTCCTGCCACCTGGGCCTTGGCCTCGGTGACAAACTGGTTCCCAGGCCCCACAATGACATCCACAGCAGGGATGGTTTGGGTGCCATGGGCGAGCGCAGCAATACCCCATGCCGATCCGGCCTTAAAGATATCGGTAATGCCGATTTCCTGGGCGGCCACCAGGAGGTGGGGACTGACTTTGCCTTCCTCATTGGGCGGGGTGAGCATCACTCGCTGACTGACCCCTGCGATTCCGGCCGGGATACCATTCATGAGTACAGAAGAAACCAATGGGGTTGAGCCTCCCTGACCACCTGGAACATAGAGCCCTGCGGCATCCACAGGCCGTACCAGACGCCCGACTATAGTGCCGTTTTCCCTGGTCTGCATCCATGAATCTTCCATCTCCCGTTCATGAAAACCCTCTATGCGTTCAATGGCCTTCTCCAAAGTCTCGAGGAAAGCTTCATCCACCAACTCATATGCCTCTTTCAGTTCAGCAGTGGAGACCTGCAACTTTTCCAGTGTAAGATCAGGAGCATCAAATTTTTTACTATATTCAAGGACAGCATCATCTCCCCTGTCCTTTACCTGAGCAATGATATCGGTCACCAGATCACAGCAACTGTTTTCAGCAAGCTCGAAACGGGAAAGGAGACTTTGCAGACATTTTTCTCCCTCAAGACTTTCAGTTGTAAGCGGTTTAATCAGCATAATTTTTTGTAACTTGATTGTATTGGTTTGAGTAGCGATGGCTCAGCAGCTAAGAACTGAACTTGGGAAAACTTTATCAAGCTTTACGTCCCCAGTGCACACCAATGGTGCCCATCATAAACTTCTTGTAATCAACTTCGCCAAAACCGGCCTCTGTAAAAATGGCGGCAAGCTCCTCTGCGCTGTGAAAATCCATGGTCGAACCGGTCAGATAGGCATAAGCTGCTTCATCACTGGCAATAAGACGGCCAAGAAAGGGAATGCCATAGCGAAAATAAAAGCGGATAAAGGGGTATAATAGATTCTTTTGTGGAGGGGTGGTGTCGAGACAGACCGCTCTACCGCCAGGTTTCAGCACACGATAGACCTCTTGTAATACCTGCAGGCTGTCATCCACATTACGCAGCAGATAGCCAAAGGTCACAGATTCAAAACTGTTGTCTGCATAGGGGAGATGGTTTGCATCGCAGGCCTGCCAGGAAATTGCCTGTTCCTGAAAGCGTTTCTTTGCCTCTTGCAGCATATTCAGCGAGAAATCAGCACCAACGACATGGCCACTGGGGTGGGAGTGGGCCGTAAGCGAGGCAATATCCCCCGTACCGGTAGCAAGATCTAAAGCCCATCCACTCTCGGGATCGCCGGCCTTTGCCACGACAAAACGGCGCCAACGCTGATCCTGCCCCATGGTCATAACCCGATTCATCAGGTCATAATTGGGAGCAATGGCATCAAACATTTTCTGTACGCCAGGACCTTTACTCACTGCTGTTTCTCCTCATACTTTTTTCCATATAACAATATAGACATTTTTTCTTCAGGGGGCCTTCACTAACACGGAGCATAACCCGGAGTCCGAGGAAAGGGAATAACCTCACGAATATTGGCCATTCCGGTAACAAACTGCACCAATCGTTCAAAACCAAGGCCGAAGCCGGAATGAGGAACACTCCCGTAACGCCTGAGATCCAGATACCAGTCATACTCACTGGTATCTATCCCAGCCTCGGTCATACGCTGAACAAGGACATCATAACGTTCTTCACGCTGGGATCCCCCCACGATCTCCCCGATTCCAGGGACCAGAATATCCATGGCAGCCACAGTCTTTTCGTCCTCACTGAGACGCATATAAAAAGGTTTGATGGAAGCCGGATAATCGGTCACGATCACAGGACACTTATAAATCACCTCGGTCAGATAGCGTTCATGCTCGGACTGAAGATCGATCCCCCATTTTACAGGATACTCGAATTCCCCGGACACTGCACTCAACTCCTCCACTGCCCTGGTATAGGGAATGTGAACAAAATCGTTGTCGATGACTGCGTGGAGTTTTTTCAACAGCCCCTTTTCAATGAACTTATCAAAAAGTGCAAGGTCGTCAGCACAAGCAGTCAAGACATCACGGAGGAGGAATTTAAGCATGTCTGTTGCCAATTCCATATTACAGGCAAGGTCACAAAAGGCCACCTCCGGCTCAATCATCCAGAACTCTGCCAGATGACGACTGGTGTTGGAATTCTCGGCACGGAAGGTGGGGCCAAAGGTGTATACCTGCCCCAAGGCCTGGGCATACACCTCAGCCTGAAGCTGCCCACTCACCGTCAGCCCTGCCGGCCTCCCGAAAAAGGGACTCTTCTCACCAGTGGCACTGACCTGAAACATCTCTCCTGCACCCTCGCAGTCACTGGTGGTGATGATAGGTGTGTGGATCTGGGCAAACCCACGTTCCTGAAAAAACCGGTGTACAGCAAAGGAAAGATGGGAGCGAACCCGAGTCACGGCCCCCAAGGCATTGGTGCGCGGGCGCAGATGACTCATGCTGCGCAGGAATTCCAGAGAGTGCCGTTTTTTCTGCAGGGGATAAGTCTCGGGATCGGCCCAGCCTAAAACTGTAATTTCCTCTGATGCAAGTTCCACCTCCTGCCCCTTGGCAGGAGATTCCTGGAGCTTCCCCCTTATTTCCACACTGCATCCGGCACCCAGTTTCCTGACCTCCAGATCGTAATTGGCCAGGTTCTGATCAGCAATGACCTGGAGGTTGGCCAGACAGGAACCATCATTTACTTCCAGGAAGGAAAACGTACCGGTATCACGCCGAGTCCTTATCCATCCTTGTACCTTTACTTCCCGCTCCACTTCCTGTTGCTTCAGTATCTTTTGAATACGCATCAGTTTTTCCCTTCCCCTTGTGGCGAGTTGCCGTCATAGTGAAACAGTACCAGCTCACCGCTACCCGGAAGATCTTCTACAGCCCTCTCAGATATCGCTGCCAGATGGGCTCCCACAACCGAACATTTAACGGTGAGTAAAAAATAAATTTCAGACTCTGCTTCAGAGAGCGTTTCAAAGTTCCCCTGCCCCTTGGAGATGATCAGATCCGCCTCGTCAAAGGCCCGTATCAGTTCAGGGGAACAGATATCCAACGGAGTGCCGGGACAGCTGGTTCCGTTCTCCAGAATACAAACACTCTTCTCCAGCCCGCAGGCATGGGCGTCTGCGACTAAGGCATCATTAATAATGGGACCACTCTTCACGACCACAGTCACCTCACAACCTTGACGCACCAGGGCCTCCATCACCAGAGAATCATAGACTATTTCCCCAGCATTATCTGCAAGGTAGAGCACGCGCCCTCCAGCGCCTAAGCTCCTCACCCGCCGAAGCAACTGGAGACTGTCATCAATGGCAAAGGGTGCACTCAGGCAGCATTCCATTGCCGCATCAATATCAAAGCTATGCATGGCCCCATAATCGATAATATTACCGCCGATTGCCAGACGCAGGGCCAGGGCTAGAGGATCTTCAGCACGTTCCACCTCCCGACGGAGATTGGGCAGCAGGGACAAGGCCTTTTCATTGGACTGCTCCTTGACCTGCAGATAGGGATCCGGACAACCGGTAATCTCGGCGATAGCCCGATACACAGAAACCGAATTCTCCGGAGGAGTACGTTCCATATCCATATCAGTTGTCAATTCTGCAACCCGGCGCAGAGCGCTCAACTGCAACTTCGGATCAGTTGTACTGATCCGGGCCACCTGCAAGGTTTGACGAAGGTAGCAGGGCAAACACTCCAGAGCAGTTTTCACAAAAGATACCCCTGGCGCACATTCCCCAAGGCCGCAAAGAGCGAGGCCTTGGCACCCGGTATTTTCTTATAGAGTTCCTGCAGCATTTCTTTTACCTCTTCTCTTCTGGTATCACCTGCCAGGGGACAAAGATTGGTCACAGCCTTCAATCCAACTGCCTGTGCCATCGTCTCCACCTCTTCTTTCTCTATATAGGCAAGGGGCCTGATCACGGTAAGTCTTCCCTCAAACAGCTCTTGCCTCGGAACCATGGTGGAAATATTCCCGCTGTAGAACATATTGAGAAAAAGAGTCTCCAGCAGGTCATCTTTATGGTGCCCAAAGGCAATCTTATTACATTTAAAGCGACTGGCAAGGTCAAAAAGCTGCTTGCGCCGCAATTTTGAACAGGTAAAGCAGGTTCGCTCTGCTTCGCTCAAAAACAGACTCCTTTCCACAAAAAGCGACATTCCTACTTTCTCTAACTGTTCCCTGATCTTGACTACCGGGTCCGGCATCTCCATCTCTTCATTCCATATCCCCATATCAATATGGACACAATGCAATGAATACCCAATGGGAGCCTTCTTCTGCCAGTGATTAAGCAGCCAGGCCAGCAACAGGCTGTCTATGCCACCTGAAACAGCAACCAGAACCCGGTCACTGTCAGCAAGCATGGAGTAGTCGTGCATAGCCTTACCAATACGCCGATTGATCTGGGGTGACACTATTTCAGTTCTTTTTTTCACGGATAAAGTAACAGAGTTTCACAGACAGACGATAGATTTTCTTTTCAATGGACTCATGCAAAAAAAAGTTGCACAAATACCAGCAAACAGCGCTTCGACGCAAGAGAAAAGGAGAAAAGAGCCACTGCTGCAACAACGTTGCAATCCACCTGTTTTAATCTAAGCAATAGATTTTCTTTTTACTGTAAGGGCTGTCACCTAAAATATCAAAAGAATATTTCTCACCTCCAATCCATCTTTTTTCCCTGCCTTAAAACAAAAAATCCCATCGCCTGCAATAATTGCAAACGATGGGACTCATCATACACACAGCAAGAGGCAGGGAGTCACTTCCCAGCCTAAGGCTTTCTATGAAAATATCTTATTCTTTTTTTAGATTATAAGGCAATTTCTCAAGACGACTCTGCATCCCTTTTCGAGCCAACTCCTGAGCAGTGATCCATTTAAAGCCGCGACTCTCTGCCTTTTTAAAAGAAAGGATATTATCAAACAAGGCCTTTTGAGTTTCATCAAATGATGCGGACCAGAGGACGAATCCCTTCTCCACTCCAACCAGATCCATGGAGAACGATACCGAAGCCGGCGTTTCTGCCGAGAGCTCAGTGCCCACGCGTTGTCGGTAGCGACTCAGGGTTGTTTCCAACACACCCTCACATCCGGTGGCCTTGCCAATGGCCTGCAACTGCTGCAATTTCCCACCCCAGGGATCACTGAGGATTCCGTCTATCTGGTAATCAGTGAGCAGATGAAACTGTTCCTTTCCCCCCAGTACTTCAGCCAAAACCGAATCGAGATAGGCTGCCCCGTTCAAAAGAGTCTTGCTCTCGGCTTTGGGTATAGTCCTGCCACTCTCAATCGGTACTACGGTAGGCAGAACCACTATACAACTCAGTTCGGGCAGAACCTGGGCCTCACGTATCTCTTCACTTCCCTTCTGAGAGGAACAAGCATTCAAACCAAGGAGACAAACACACGACAGAATAAGCAACCTTCTCACAGGAGACCTCATATCTTTTTTTCCATTGTTAGACCCTCTTTCGGGCCATGTGTAATTCGAAATGTATTCTTTTATAATACACCTTTAGAGGATAAACTTCCAGTAAGACCGGCAACTTTGTCTGTGGCCTGACGCATGGCACGGCCAAGTCCCTTAAAAACTGCCTCAATAATATGATGGCTGTTGCTCCCATGAATCAGATCAATATGCAGGGTGACACCTCCATGCTGGGCAAAGGCGCGCATAAATTCAAGGGCAAGGGCTGTATCAAAAGTACCAAGCTTCTGGTCGGGAACAGGTGCTTCATAATGAAGATAGGGACGATTGGAGATATCCACCACCACCCGCACAAGAGTTTCGTCCATGGGTAGATAAGAGAGTCCGTAACGAGCAATCCCACCCTTATCTCCCAGGGCCTGGGAAAGGGCCTGACCAAGACAGATCCCGATATCTTCAACTGTGTGATGATCGTCAACATCAGTGTCTCCGCTAGCCTTGACACGTAAGTCAAAAAACCCATGTACCCCAAAAAGTGTGAGCATATGATTAAGAAAAGGTACTCCACTGTCAATTTCAGTTTCTCCCTTTCCATCAACATCAAGAGACAGTTCTATCGCCGTCTCTTTGGTCTTACGATCCACTAATCCCTGTCTCTTTTTCCCCTTCGCCATCGGTTCCCTCAACGTTAACTGAAAATTACAAATTATGAACTATGATAGGGTTATAGCACACCACCCCCCACCAAGACCATCTCTTTTTCAACTTTAAACTGGACTCTTTTTTCAATCACTGGTAGAATTGTATTATTTTTCTATTGACAAGAACCATGGCGTACGAGTATGTTTGGCGCCGTTTTCACGAACATATGAGCGGGAATAACTCAGTGGTAGAGTGTAACCTTGCCAAGGTTGAAGTCGCGAGTTCGAATCTCGTTTCCCGCTCCACTCAGTGATCAAAAGGTTCGACTTGTTCGAACCTTTTTTTATTAAGAATTGTACCATCGATGTAAAGGAAGAACATGAAAACCTATCTGACTCCGGTCAATGAGATCGAAAGACAATGGCACCATGTTAATGCCGAAGGCAAAGTTCTCGGCCGTCTGGCAGTAGAGATAGCCGATTGTCTGCGCGGTAAAAATAAGCCTACTTTCTCCACCTTTATGGACAATGGAGATTTTGTTGTTGTCACCAACGCCGACAAGATTCGTCTCACCGGCAAAAAATGGGACGACAAGATATATTACCGCCACACAGGCTACATAGGCGGACTCAAAGAACTCAGCGCCAAAGAGCTGATAAAAAAACATCCCACCGACCTGCTCATGAAAGCTGTAAGAGGGATGCTGCCAAAAAACAAACTTGGTCGTCAACAGTTGAAAAAACTGAAGCTCTACACTGGTAACGACCATCCTCACGCAGCTCAGATGCCTGCCGAGTTAGACATATAATAACGGAGATATTTTATCATGGCCCAAGATCGTTTTTATGCCACCGGCAAAAGAAAAACAGCTGTAGCTAGAGTTTGGCTTACTCCCGGCAGTGGAAAAATTGTTGTTAACAAGATGTCCGCCGATGATTACTTTGGCAAGACTTTCAAGACTCACAAAATCGAAAAGCCGTTCAAGGTCACCGAAACCTTTGAAAATTACGATGTTATGGCCACCTTGGCTGGTGGTGGTAAATCTGCCCAGGTAGATGCCCTGACCCACGGTATTTCCCGAGCACTTCTCGGTGTCGACCAGGAAAACAGATCGGCCCTGAAAAAATCAGGTCTGCTCACCCGTGACCCACGTATGAAAGAGCGCAAGAAATACGGCCAGAAAGGCGCTCGTGCCAAATTCCAGTTCTCTAAACGATAATTTATCAACAGCTGTTCTGTCTTTTTCTCGGTCTTATCCGGCAGAAGACAACAACTGGCAGAGCCAGGAAATGATTTTTTGTGAAAGGAATAACAGTCTTGCTGTTATTCCTTTTTTTTTGTTTTGACTCCCGGTATTTTTCCGGACCTGTTTTGGAGGAATAGACCATGCTAAATGTTGCTATCATAGGGGCCTCCGGTTATACCGGAGTAGAACTTGCCCGCCTACTTTGTAACCATCCACAGGTCTGTTTAGCTGCGGCAACATCGCGCCAATATGCAGGAATGCCGCTTTCTGAAGTTTTTCCAAATCTCCGAGGCAAAACAGATCTGATCTGCGAAAACCTCTCCGTAAGCGAACTCTGCGAGCGAGCAGATCTTTTTTTCGCCGCTGTCCCACATAAGACCGCCATGGATCTTGTGCCACAACTCTTGCAAGAGGGAAAAAAAGTCGTTGACCTCTCTGCAGATTTTCGACTGCGTGATGTAGAGGTGTACGAAAAGTGGTATCAAAAACACTCGTCACCAGAGTATATCAAAGAGGCAATTTACGGTCTGCCGGAACGATACCGAAGCCAGATCCGAGATGCACGCCTGGTCGCCAACCCAGGTTGTTACCCCACCTCCATAGTTCTAGCTCTTGCCCCACTTCTGGAGAAAGGCATCATTGACCCTACCACCATTATTGTTGATTCAAAATCCGGCACCACCGGGGCCGGTCGCTCTGCTGCCGTAGGAACCCTCTTCTGTGAAGTACATGACGGCTTCAAGGCCTATAAGGTAGGTGGAATCCATCGCCACCTGCCGGAAATTGAGCAGGAACTCACTGCTGCCTGCGGCAATGAGATCACTATCTCATTTACACCGCACCTACTTCCCGTCTCCCGAGGAATCCTCAGCACCAGCTACGCAACGCTTACCTCCGACATATCCAGCAAGGAGATACGTGAACTCTATCAGGACAGCTACCAAGACGAAGCCTTTGTCAGGATCCTGCCCGGGAACTGTTTTCCCGCAACCCAACACGTCAGAGGTTCAAATTTCTGCGATATCGGTTTCGCCGTTGACAGGCGCAGCAACCGAATCATTACCATTTCTGCCATCGACAATATCGTTAAGGGTGCGGCTGGTCAGGCCATACAAAATATGAACCTGATGTGCGGATTTGACGAAGGAACAGGGCTCGAAGGAGCTCCATTTTTCCCCTGATCCTATTGCCATGAAACGAACTGTTCGAAAAGCTGTTGCAGAAGATGCACAAGTCATTGCCGCCTTCAACTCTGCCATGGCCATGGAAACGGAAGGGATTTCCTTACAGCCTGAGCGCATCGCCAAAGGTGTACAAACCCTGCTCCAGGACTCCTCACTTGGCTTTTACCTGCTTGCCGAAGAAGACGAAGTCCCCATTGCTTCACTCATGATCACAACAGAATGGAGCGACTGGCGTAACGGTCTGTTCTGGTGGATTCAATCCGTTTATGTGAAGGAGGAAAAACGAAGACAGGGTGTCTTTCGCGAACTTTACCAGGCAGTAAGAGAACTGGCCGCTGATACCCCGGAAGTCTGTGGTTTCAGACTCTATGTGGAACACGAAAATCATACGGCACAGAAAACCTATCAGTCCCTGGGGCTTACCGAAACCCACTACAAACTTTTTGAACAGACAAAAGGAGAGACCTCCTTTTTCAGCTGAGTCTTCACTTGAAATGCCTCCCATGCGCAACATCAAACTGACCATAGCCTACGACGGAACCGAGTTCAGCGGCTGGCAAAAACAGATTAATGCGCCCACCATTCAAGGGGAGATAGAAAAACGGTTGGAGCTGGTCACCAACAGCAGCCCGGTCACCCTCCATGGTGCCGGCAGAACCGATGCCGGCGTTCATGCCCTGGCCATGGTCGCCAATTTTCATAGCATCTCCAGTATCATTCTCCCACAGCTCCACCGAGCGCTAAACTCCATGCTTCCCATGGCCATCCGCATCCTTGCCGCAGAAGAAGTATCCCAAGACTTTCACGCCCGCTTTTCTGTGCGCTCCAAAACCTATATCTACAAGATTGAGACCGGAGCAATCCAATCACCCATCCACCGTCTCTACCAAGTCCATATTCCCTCTTCACTCTCCATCGAAAAAATGGAAGCGTGTCTCAACCTGCTTTCCGGTACCCACGATTTTGCAAGCTTTGAAGCCGCTGGCTCACGGGACAAAAGTATTACCACCGGACGCGGCAGCATCCGTACCCTGCAGAAAGCAGAACTCAGCAAAACCAACGCCAACTCTTTCGAATTTTCTTTCACCGGAGATGGTTTTTTACGTCACATGGTCAGGAATATCATGGGAACAATACTGGACGTAGGAAAAGGCAGGACATCGCTTGTCGATTTCAAAAAAATCATTCAAGCCAAAGATCGCTCAGCCGCTGGTGTTACTGCACCAGCCCACGGTCTTTTTTTGCAGACCATTCGCTACTGAGAAATCGTTTTTCCTCCATCACTGAACGACCTATGAGGATGTTCAAAATTGCTGCAGGTTCAATTTTTCAGATTGATTTTTTTGTTTATCAAAAGTCTCTCTTATTGCCGCAAAGTGCGCATTAAAGGGTACCTTGAAAAATTAGAATTTTCGTTCAAAATCGAGGCATGAGAAAAATTTTACCGCAGGCATATATTTGATATTCCGAGGATAAAATTTTCCTCATAACGAAGAGTTTGGGCGAAAAGGCAATTTTGCAAGGTGGCCTGAAATATAACTTTGTGAGAAACAGAAACAGTAAGAAGCAGGCTGCAAGCCTGCTCCGGCATAAACACTATTTAATATAGAGAAAATTGTGCTGACAGGATAAATAGGCTGGGGATCACAGTAAGTGCTCACAGGTGACGTAGATTCGAGCGATCATTGTCGGTGTCGCCACAGCCTAACCTATGCGGCCGGCAATGATCGCTCGAAGATGCGGTGCCTGTGAGTACTTACGACTTCATGGCTTCGGCAACGGCAGCACAGACATACTCTATATTAGAGGTAGTCAAACCGGCCAGATTAATCCGCCCTCCTCCCACAACATAGATACTCTTGTTCATTCTGAGACGACTTACTACCTCATCCGACCAGCCACTGAAGGAAAACATTCCCCGCTGTTTCTCGATGAAGGAAAAATCCCCCTCAACTCCCTGCTGTGCCAACCCGGCCACCAGCGCCTTGCGCATATCAACAATTCGGTTTCGCATGGCGGCAAGCTCTTCCAACCACATCGTATGCAGCTCCGGAGTATTGAGGATCGTTGATGCCACCAATCCTCCATGAGCCGGAGGATTAGAGTAATTGGTACGTACCACGGTCTTCAGGTGACTCATGGCAACCATTGCCTCTGCAGCCGAGGGCGTGACCACAGTTATAGCCCCGGTCCGTTCATTATAAAGCCCAAAGTTCTTAGAAAAAGAACTGGCCACGTAATAATCGATGCCGGCGGCAGCAAACTGCTCCACAGCAAAGCGATCTTCGTTCACTCCGTCCCCAAATCCCTGGTAGGCAAAATCAAGAAAGGGAATCCAACCTTTTTGTCCGGCAAGTACTGCAACCAGCTTCCACTGATCTGCACTGAGATCAACGCCACTGGGATTATGACAACAGGTGTGGAGAACTACGACATCACCGGCTGGAATCTTTTCAAGATCACTAAACATCTTGTCAAAATCCAATCCCTTGTTCTCTGTATTATAATAGGCATAGCGATCAATCTCGAAACCGGCAGCGCCAAAAATTCCATTATGGTTGGCCCAGGTCGGAGAACTGACCCATATCCTGGCCTGGGGATTGAATTTATGAATAAGATCAGCTCCAACCCGCAAAGCTCCTGTACCGCCTGGGGCATGAACTGTGGCTGCCCGTGCAGAGCTGACCACTTCACTTTCGGCCCCCAGGATAAGACGCTGAACAGCTGCTGCATAGGCAGGATCACCAGAGATAGGAAGGTAGCTTTTACTCTTCTCCGTCTCCAGCAATTCTTTTTCAGCGGCTTTAACACAACGAAGAATCGGTGTGCTCCCTGCGTCGTCCTTATAGACACCAACGCCAAGATTCACCTTCTCTGGATTCTGATCGTTCTTAAACTCTTCCGTCAATCCTAAGATCGAATCCGGCGGTGCAGGCTGAATAGTCTTCCACATGATGGTCTTCCTTCTCCATATATTTTAGTAATACCCCAAATTCTTCCGAATCCCTTGATAGCGCGTCTTGACACTTCTGTAAACTTTTTTTGCTCTGCTTTTTTCAATACCCGGTTTTAATGGTTGCCAACTTATGAGAAAATTAAACAAAGACGAATAAAATCATTAGAAAAAGGTGTTGAAAAGTAGACAACCTAAGCCACTTTTAATTATCCCCTGCTCTTGTTTCGACGTTTTTTTCTGCTTCTCGTTATTGTCAATCGTTGCCCAAGCTTATCTGATGCATTTTTCTTAGCTTTTAAAACCCTCTTGTGGGGCAGCTACGGTTTTTGTTGATAACTTGGCCCTCAGCAACAACAAAAAGGATCAGTTTCCGGTATGTTAGTTCCTTTTAATTATTTAATATCATTACATTTTAAATCTTAAGCAGCTTTTTTATCCAACAGAGACAATTGTCGCGGCCTGTCTATTTTTTTCTTTTTCCTTGTACCTGCATTTTGATTAGCAGGACAGTAATACTGGCGAGGGTACATCTAGCCATGGTTGCATACTGCCTTCGCACCCGAATAGTTTCCAGGCCGAGATACTCTTTGGTACAGAACTTACGATAACTGATTTCAGGATATTTGATTGCCTTGAGTAACTCAGCTCGAAACAAATTACTGGGAAAAATTTCTCCATTGCCGGGCTATAGCCATCATAGGCCAAGAGACGATTAACAATTCTGTTATCGATCAATTTATCTATGAATTGCAACTCGTCATCATCGACATAATTACGTGACCGCCTGTAGTTACTGAACTTAATGATCTTACTGCTGTTGACCTTTTCGACAAGTCGAGCCATTTCGTCAAGCTTGATAATGCCTTTGCAGGTAGTTGTGTTTCTATTGCAAGTAATTGATAAATGGGAGCTTCGATTTCCTGTTTAAAATCATATTCAGCGACAACTTCCGCCAACACCTTTCAGGCAAGTTCCTTCTTAGTTTTTTTGGGAAGATGTTTCCAATTAGGAAATTGCATTTTTAGTTGTGTTCGCACAATCATCTTGATATTCTTGTGGTGCATGAGAAGCCTTTGTTTTGGGTTGGGGGTCTTTTGGTAGGGACACCCACCACCACAAAGGCTTTTCTGCTTTAATCAATTGGTTTTGCTTGATATTTTTCCAATCTTGGCAACACCCTTTATGAAATATTCCACAAAAAAAAGCCCTGCTGTGAGCAACTCACAACAAGGCCATAATTTACATACTTTGAGTGCCGGTGATCTTTTCCTATTTCTTCTGAACAGACTGCTTGGCCAAGAGAGACTGAAGTTTCCATGGAGAAGAGAGACAGGCCCGGGATTTGGAACAGCTGGACATAACATCGCAAAAAGCAAGAAACTCAGCAAGAGTATCATTTATCTCCAGATTTTTACGCGAAATGACCTGGAGTTTGCGTTTCATATCCACCCCTTCGATCTTGAGACTCTTCAACCAGCCATGCTCCACCTCACGGCAAACCGTAAGTGAAGAAAGACAGGCAACTCCCACACCAGATTCCACTGCCTTTTTAATAGCCTCCGGATGGCCCATTTCCATAACCACATGCATCTGATCAAGGTAATCTTTCATTTTTTCCTGGAAAATGGCAAGCGTACCAGAGCCTTTCTCACGCATAATCCAACGAGTATTGGTGAAATCCTCTTCAACATCAAAGGTCTTCTTATGCGCAAGAGGATCTGTGGGACCGGCTATGACAACCAACTCATCTTCAAACCAGAGACGGACAACGGTATCCGGATTACACACCGGCCCCTCAACAAATCCAACATCAACATTCCCATCAAGGACCAGGCTTTCTGCGTAACGGGTATGGTGAACCAGCATATTAATGTGAACCTGGGGATGCATCCGCCTAAAGGCCCCGATGAGATAGGGGAGGATATAGTCACCAACCGTGGTACTGGCCACCACATCTATCTGACCTCTCAAGGTATCATTCTTTTCAGACATCACATTTTCTACATTTCCAACCTGGCATATAATTTCTTTGCCAAGCGGTAGCAGGTAACGGCCTCGTTCATTAAGAAGGAGACTACGCCCATGTCGATCAAAAAGAGATCCTCCAAGCTGATTTTCAAGCTCAGCCAGAGCCATACTCACTGCAGATTGAGTGACAAACAGTTTTTTACTGGCCTTGGTCACTTGTGCCGTCTCAGCAACAGCAATAAATATTTCTAATTGTCTCAAGGTAATAGACATACACAAGTTCCTTCTTCAAATATTCTGATGTCATTCATCTTTTTTTTTAATTAGGGATTCTTTACCATATCATTTATATACTTTTTCTCAATAGAATTTCTCTGAACGTCTGAATTTCAATTTTTTTTGTCCCTTCAGGTGAATGAATAGTCACTCAGCACCAACAGTGAATGGTCATTCAGTTTTCAGTTGACAATTCCCTCCGATTTCGTTAAAAAGCCAACATATATCAGAAAGTCATCTTGTTAACTCAACTCTAAAAGGAGCCTTTAGATGGAGCTTCAATTTTCTGATTTCCTCTACCGTGACAATATCCTATGGATCACGGCCTTCACTCTCGGTGGTCTGGCCTTTGCATTTGGGCCTATCATTATTGTTTATCTCATGATGCCTCGCGGCACCAGACAATTTGAGAACCGAAACAGCCAGTTTATTGAATGCGGCATGGTACCCATCGGTGACAGCTGGGTTCGCTATGGTACGGTCTTTTTTCTTTACGCATTGATCTTCCTCGCATTTGATGTAGATGTACTTTTCCTCTTTCCTGTAGCCATGGCCTACAACGGTCAAACGCTTCTGGATCAGGGTATTGTCTACCGGGACTTCATTGAGGTTATCCTTTTTGTCGGAATCTTATCACTCGCAATCGTCTACGCATGGATTAAGGGAGTATTCAAGTGGGAACGCAGAACGTACCGTCACCGTTAGAACCAATACCTTCGTCAGTTGTTCAGTTTGCCGCTGCTGACAAACTCATCAGCATTGGCCGGGTAAATTCATTCTGGCCCCTTACCTTTGGTATTGCCTGCTGCGCCATTGAGATGATGGCCACCGGTTGTGCCAGATTTGACATGTCTCGCTTTGGCGCAGAGGTATTCCGCCCGTCACCAAGACAGTCAGATTTGATGATTGTTGCCGGTACCATTACCAAGAAGATGATGCCGGGTATCAAGACCTTGTATGACCAGATGCCGGAGCCTAAATGGGTTATGGCCCTAGGCAACTGTGCCATTTCCGGTGGTCCTTTCGTGTTTGACGGACAATATTCCATAGTCCTGGGCGCAGATAAATTTCTCCCGGTAGATATTTATATTCCGGGTTGCCCGCCACGACCCGAGGCCCTGCTTCAAGGTATCCTGGAATTGGAAAACAAAGTTTCCGGCTGGGAACGATGGAAGGACCCTGAAAAGGCCTGAGCAGAAATGAATTTGAAGATCACCATGTTAAATCTCTCTATTCAAGCCCTTCCGGAGCAAAGAATATGATAAAAGACAGCGTAAAAAAGGCACTGCAGGAACTCTTTCCTGTCCCTGAGCCGGTCGTTGAAGAAGCACCACCTACCGACGCCGCCGAAGGTGAGGAAGCAGGTGCTAAGAAAAAAGCAAAAAAGGAAGAGCCTAGGATCAATGGTGTCCTGGAACGTGATTATAACGCCTGCGGGTATCATCTGGACGTACAGCTTGATCCCGGTGAACTTCTTGCTGCGGTTCTCATTCTGGACAAGGCCGATTTTTTCATCGAAAGCATCACCGGAGTTGACTGGATAAAGGAAGATCAACTGGAAGTCGTTTACGATTTCAGCCGGTTCGACTTTGACCTGTGTCGAGTGGTAATCCGTACCCGCACACCACGGCCAGACCCAAAAGTTCCGACCATCACCAAGATCTATACCGGTGCCAGCTGGCACGAACGTGAAACCCACGATTTCTTCGGCATCAAATTTGAGGGGCATCCGCACCTTGTACCTCTCCTCCTTCCCGAAGATGCTGACTTTCATCCACTCTTAAAGGATTTCAAACCATGAGTGCTCCAATTGATATCCAACCGGGCGAAACCTTTACTCTGAACGTGGGGCCGCAGCATCCTGCCACCCATGGCGTTCTTCGGGTAAAGCTGGAAATGGATGGTGAGTATATAGTCCATGCCGAAACCGTGCTTGGCTATATCCACCGTATGCATGAACTGATGGGAGAAAACAGGACCTATCCCCAAGTTCTGCCTAACCTGAGCCGTCTCGATTACCTTGGTGCGCTGGGATATACACATGGCCATGTTCTGGCTGTTGAGCGAGCTTGCGGTATCGAAGTACCGGAACGCGCCGAGTATATTCGTGCCATCACGGTAGAACTCAACAGGGTCGCCTCCCACCTCTTCTGGTTCGGAGCCTTTGTCATGGATCTTGGCGGATTCACGCCACTGATGTATGCCATTCAGGATCGTGAATACATCCTGGACATGCTGGAAAGAGTAACCGGTTCCCGCCTCACTTACTGCTACTACAGGTTTGGCGGACTGTACAATGACATTGATGACGAATTCATTCCTGCTGCCAAGGCATTTATTCCGCGCATGCGTGAATCCTTGAAGAAATATGACGCCCTGGTTACCGGCAACATCATACTCCAAAAACGTCTAAAAGATATCGGGCCCCTGTCAAAGGATATATGTAAAAGGTATGGGGCCACAGGCCCTGTCGCCAGGGGATCCGGAATTGATTATGATGTGCGTAAAAACGAGCCTTACTCCGTGTATCCGGAATTTGATTTCGATATTCCCGTCTATCACGAATGTGACTCCTTTGCCCGTTACAAAGTTCGCATGGATGAGATGGAACAGTCTCTCCGCATCATTGAACAGGGCCTGGAGAAACTTCCGGATGGACCGATCATGCCAAAGAAAAAGCCCAAACTCATTAAACCACCAGTCGGTGATTACTACCAGGCAGTGGAAACCGCACGAGGTAATTTCGGCATAAGAATTGTGAGTGACGGCGGCAAAAACGCCTATCGTTTCAAACTACGCTCTCCAACATACTCCAACATGCATCTGTTTGACGAAGCCTGTGAGGGCATGTTGATCATGGATGCCCTGGCCTTAATGGGAAGCCTTGACCTAGTTATACCTGAGATTGACAGGTAAGGGAGAAATCGCATGAGTTTAACTGTACTAAATGCAATTATTGCGGTGGTTATCGCCATCGGCTTTGCTGCGCTGAACGCCGCCTATCTGGTGTGGGCAGAGCGTCGGGGGGCCGGTCGTATACAGCGCCGTCCCGGTCCGAACGTCAACGGCCCTTTTGGCTTGCTGCAGCCTCTGGCCGATGGTTGCAAATTGATGACCAAGCAACTCGTCATCCCTGGCGGTGCTGACAAAGCCCTGTTTATGGTGGCGCCAGTCCTCGCCATGGCACCTGCCATTATGAGTTTTGTAACCATCCCCTTCAGCAACGTTGTGGTGGCCAAATCCATGGATGTGGGTGTGCTCATGATCTTCGCCTTTGCCTCCTTGGGCGGCATGTCCATCCTTTTTGCCGGATGGGGATCTCGTAACAAATATGGAGTAATGGCATCGGTTCGTGCCGTTTCTCAGGCGATCTCTTATGAAGTGCCCATGCTGATCACCGTCATCACCATTGTTATGATGACAGGAAGCATGAATCTGCACGACCTTGCCGTGGCGCAGTCTGGTGGTTTCTGGCATTGGAATGTCATTCCTTCTCTGTCAAGCCCCCTGATGCCGGTTTCGTTTCTCATCTTCTTCATCTGTTCACTGGCCGAGACCAACCGTGCTCCCTTTGATCTCGGTGAGGCAGAGAGTGAGCTGGTAGCAGGTTTCCACACTGAGTATGGAAGTATGGGATTCGGACTCTTCTTCATGGGTGAATATGCCAATATCGTTATTGGTGCCAGCCTGATCACCATACTCTTTCTCGGTGGCTGGGGTTGTCCCTTTGGCCTCTTCCCCAGTGTATTCTGGTTCTTGCTGAAGATCTATATACTCATTGCCACCTTTATCTGGATTCGTTGGACATTTCCTCGAACCACTATCTATGGGTTGCTCAATCTGTCCTGGAAGATACTGATTCCCATCTCACTGTTTAACCTGCTGCTTACAGCCGGATTACTGAAGGTATTTTAACATGGGTGCCTATTTTAGCGAAATTTTCCGAGGACTGCAAAGCCTCGCCATCGGTATGGGGATAACCTTCAGGGAGTTTTTCAAACCTGTAGTAACCGTCTCGTATCCGATGGAAACCATCAAGATGTCCGAGAGATATCGGGGTCATACTGAACTGGTTGAAAACGAGGACGGAACTCCAAAGTGCGTTGCCTGCGGTATGTGCCAACGCGCCTGCCCTTCCAAAAGCATCAGCCTTGCTTCAAAGTCTGTTGAATATGAAGTGGAGGTCAAAGGAGAAATCAAAACCAAAAAGAAAAAAGTGCTGACGAAGTACAATCTGAATTTCACCACTTGCTCCCTCTGTGGTCAGTGTGTGGAAAGCTGCAACTTCGGGGCCATTGATTTTTCCAAAGATTACAACCTTGCGTCCTCACGTAAGGAAGATTTTCATTTCGATCTTCTTGAGAGATTGAAGGAGAGAAACTCATGAACCCAACTGTAGCTCTTTCCGAGGCTCCTGGTCTGTTCACTGCTGATGGACTTGTCGGTCTCATCTTTCTCATTATGCTGGCAACCACCGTTATCGGGGGAATTATTGCCTGTAATGCTGAACGGCTGGTACGCGCTGTTGCTGGCCTCATCGTCTGTTTTATCGGTGTCGCAGCACTTTACTACTATCTCAACTCACCCTTTGTAGCCATGATGCAGATGCTCATCTATGTTGGAGCTGTCTGTATTACCATCGCCTTTGCCATCATGCTGGCTGCACCGGAAGATAAAAAGAAAAGTGGCCCGGCAGGCCCACTGACCGGACCACTTGGTCTTATCACCGCAGGTCTTGTCACCTTTGGCATGGCTGCCATGGCCTTGAAAACCGACTTTATCCCCATGCCTAAGATCAATATGGGTACTGTTGAAAACATTGGTGTTGAGTTACTCACTACCTACTCCATGGTCTTTGAGCTGGTCTCCATAGTCCTGCTCATCGCCATCATCGGCGCCCTGGTTATTGCCCGTCAAGGAAGGAGCAAATAAATGTCTGTCCTCACTCTGCACAACAACCTGAACACCTATCTCCTTCTGGCAGCCTTGCTGTTTGGCATGGGGATATATGGCCTGGTCACGCGCCGAACACTTATTGGAATGCTGATTTCATCTGAGCTGATTCTGGCTGCTGCCTCTCTCAACTTCATGGCCTTTAACAGATTCACCGCCCCTGACCCTACGGTGGGACAGATTTTTACCCTGTTCATTATGGCTATCGCCGCAGCAGAAGCAGCCATCGGACTCAGTATCACCATTGCTGTATATCGTAACTACAAATCAGTCGACACTGAAGATTTAGTCGACCTCAAAGGTTAGGAAAGAGGAACATCTGTCATGGAAATAACAACGGTCAGTTCCGTAAAACTTCTTATCGCGCTCCTCGTTCCTCTCTTGGGCACCCTTGGTGTCATGTTCATGGGGAAAAACGAGAATATCCGTGAAGCCATCTCATCAGCAGCCTCAGTCATTCTGCTAGGACTGGTGGTCTCAATGATCCCAGCTGTCCTTGAGGGCAAGGTTCTTATCTATCACATGTTCACCGTCTTCAACGGAATAGAGGGGGTATCGGATCCATTAACAATCAAACTCCGAGCTGATGGAATGTCCATGATCTTCGCCCTCGTTGCATCGTCCCTGTGGACCATCGCTGTCTACTACTCCATGGGCTACATGAGAGCTCACCAGGAACATGCGCAGACCCGCTTTAACGCCTGTTTTGCCCTGGCCATCTTCGGTGCCATCGGGGTCGCATTCTCCGATAACCTCTTTACCATGTATCTCTTTTATGAGGTGGTTTCAGTCTGCACCTATCCTTTGGTTGCCCATGCACAGGATAAAGCTGGATATGGCGGAGCCCAGAAATACATTGTTTATCTGACCACCACAGCCAAGCTCTTCCTGCTTCCGGCACTGATCCTCATCTATGTTATTACCGGAACCCTGGACTTCCCACATAACATCTCCGAGGGTCTCTTTAATGGCGATGCAGAAAGCTGGGTAGTGATCATGCTCTATATCTTCTGCATCTTTGGGTTTGCCAAAAACGGTGTCATGCCATTCCATCACTGGCTCCCGGGAGCCATGGTCGCCCCGACCCCTGTTTCAGCACTCCTCCATGCAGTGGCCGTTGTTAAGGTCGGTGTTTTCTGTACAACACGAACCATGCTTTACGTCTTTGGTGTGGACACCATGCACGCCTTGAACCTGGGTATTCCCACAGCCTACTTTGTCGGATTTACCGTACTTGCCGCCTCTGTTCTGGCACTCTCTAAAAATAATCTTAAAGAACGACTAGCCTACTCTACCATCAGTCAGCTCTCCTACATTATTTTGGGTGTTGCCTTGCTCACTCCTGCAGGAATTGATGGGGGACTTATTCATATCGTCAACCACGGTTTTTCCAAGATTACCCTCTTCTTTTGTGCCGGTGCCATCATGATTGCCCATCACAAAAAAGATATCTCACAAATGGGTGGGCTGGGCAAGTCCATGCCCATTACCTTCGCGTGCTTTTTCATAGCCTCACTTTCCATGATCGGAGCGCCACCGGTGGCAGGTTTTGTCACCAAATGGAACTTACTCGTCGGTTCCATTCAGGCACATCAGATGGGTATACTCCTCATCCTGATTGCCTCGACCATGCTTAATGTCGGATACTTTGCGCCAATTACCTACAAGGCCTTTTTCGGTAAACGACCGGAAGGAGAAACATATCAAGGTATCCAGGAAGCTCCGTTGTCCATGCTTATCCCCATCATGATAGCATGTACGATATCAGTACTGATCGGTATATTCCCTAACTTTATGATGCAATTTGTAAAGGCGGTGACAGGATGATTGTAAACTTTATCGACTATCTTCGAGATCGGCTGCAAGCCGTGATCTACTGCTGCTATGGGGTAATGACCTTCATAGTTATCTGGAGTATGTCCGTGGATACTAGCCATGCTCATACCTGGGCAGAGAAAATGATACCAGGATTCTGGTCTCTCTTCGGCTTATGCAGCTGCGCCATCGTTATTATGGTTGCCAGATGGTTTGGCAAGGGTGGGATCATGACCCGGGAGGACTATTATGACAACTAGTTTTATCCATCCGGCCTTCATTATGATACTTGGGGCAGTCCTCCTGCCCTTTGTACGAGGACCGTTCCGTAAACCATTCATGTTCCTGGTCCCCTTGCTGACCTTTATTGATGTCCTTTATCTGAGCGGGCATCCGGGCACATATGGTGTCTATCAGTTCATGGACTGGGAATTGACCTTTGGCCGAGTTGATCGGCTCTCCATGATCTTCGGTTTCATCATGGCCCTGATGGCTATCATCGGAACCATTTACGGTATGCACGTTGAAGACGAGTGGCAGCATATGGCCGCCTGGTTCTATGTTGCCGGTTCACTCGGTGCCATTTATGCGGCTGACTACATAGTCCTCTTTCTCTTCTGGGAGATGATGGCCTTTGCCTCCACCTTCCTGATCTGGGCGAGAAAGGATGAGGAAGCCCTGGCTGCAGGGTACCGTTATATACTGGTACATACCTTTGGCGGGGTGATTCTCCTCCTCGGTTTTGTCCTTCGCTACCAGGCCACCGGTGATTTAAGTTTTGTTCAACTTAATGTGCAGAGTCCTGAGCTCTACACCTGGCTGATCATGATCGGCCTCATGCTGAACGCTGCCGTACCTCCCCTGCACTCCTGGCTGCCGGATGCCTATTCCAAGGCAACGGCTGTCGGTGCCGTGTTCATGTGTGCCTTTACTACCAAGACAGCAGTATACACCCTTATTCGCAGCTGTTCCGGATTCGATGTCCTGATCTATCTTGGTATCATCATGGCCATCTACGGCATTATCTATGCAATCATGGAAAACGATGTGCGCAAACTGCTGGGTTGGGAAATTGTCTCCCAGGTTGGTTATATGGTCACCGCAGTCGGTATCGGCAGCGCCCTTGCCGTCAACGGAGCCTGTGCCCATGCCTTTGCCCATATCCTCTATAAGGGACTGCTATTCATGGGCGCGGGTGCCATACTCCATGCCACAGGTAAGCAAAAACTGACAGAACTCGGTGGGCTTTACAAGAAGATGCCAGTCACCCTGGTCTTTATGCTCATTGGTGGACTTGCTGTATCCGGTCTCCCACTGATGTCAGGATTTGTCTCAAAGTCCATGATCATCACCGCAGCCTTTGAAGCCCATCTCCTCTGGGCCGGATTTGCCCTGATTCTTGTCTCTGCCGGAACATTCCTGGCGGCAGGCCTCAGGCTTCCCTATCTTCTCTTCTTCAGTACCAACAACTGTTCTGAAGAGACTTGGGAAAAAGCACAGGACCCATCGTGGAATATGACCTTGGCCATGGCCATCGGCGGCTTCCTTTGTATCTTCATCGGTTGTTACCTGCCCTTTCTCTACAACATGCTGCCAAACGCCGAGATTGCCTACCATCCCTACGGTGGCTATCACTTGAGTGAGACCTTGCAGATCATGGCCTTTACCGGCCTGGGATTTTTTCTCCTTCGCAAATATGTGATGCCGAAGAACACCATCAGCCTGGATCTCGACTGGTTCTATCGCAAGGGCGGCAGAGCATTACTCTGGACTATCAAGAACCCTCTGCAATGGTTTGACAATGCTGTCGGCAAAACCTACAAAGTGGTTGGAATCAGTACCTTGATGACCACTTCAGCTTTCTGGTCATGGTTTGACTGGAACGTCATTGACGGTATCGTTGACGGTATTGCCCGCTGCGTCCGTGCCATAGGTCGCAGGACAGCACTTGTCCTGCAGCGAGGACAGATTCAGCAGACAATTTACTATACGGTCTCATTTGCTGCCGTTATTCTCATAGCTTACGTTTGGTTATAAACTACTGATACCGAGGACCACTGGAAATGGATCAACTACTTATCAATCCAGATTACCCCCACATTCTGAGCACACTGATCTTCCTGCCTCTGGCAGGAGCTCTACTGCTGCTCTTTATAAAGAATGAAGACTTTGCGCGTTACTGGGCTCTTGGCATCACAGCACTGACTGCCATCCTCTCCATTCCTCTGGTCATGGCTTTTGACACGAGTACGAGCAAATACCAGTTTGTTGAACAGGCCAGTTGGGTTAAATCCCTTAACATTCAGTACGTCATCGGGATCGACGGCATATCCATCCTTCTCGTGATGTTGACAACGCTCATCATGCCACTCTGTGTGCTGGCATCCTGGACCTATATCAAAACCAGGGTGCCGGCCTTCATGATCTGCCTTCTCGTCATGGAAACTGCTATGCTTGGTGTGTTCATGGCCCTGGACTTTGTCCTCTTTTACATCCTCTGGGAAGCAATGCTTATTCCCATGTACCTGCTCATCGGAATCTGGGGCGGACCGAGAAAGATTTACGCTTCCATCAAGTTCTTTCTCTATACCCTTGCCGGTTCCGTTATGCTGCTGGTAGCCATTATCTGGCTCTACATCTATAATGGTTACAGCTTTTTCATTCCGGATATGATGTGGCAGAACTACGACAGCACTGCCCAGATCCTGCTATTCCTTGCGTTCTTTCTGGCCTTTGCCATCAAGGTTCCCATGTTTCCCTTTCACACATGGTTACCTGCCGCACATGTTGAAGCCCCTACCGCCGGTTCTGTAATCCTGGCCTCAGTTCTGTTGAAGATGGGTACTTACGGCTTCCTACGCTTTGCCATTCCCATTACTCCGGAAGCAACCATGACCCTGGGACCATATATACTCTGGCTTTCCATTGCCGGAATTATCTATGGCGGTTTTACAGCACTTGCCCAACATGACATGAAAAAACTGATTGCTTACTCCTCTGTCGGCCATATGGGCTTTGTTACCCTTGGTATTTTTGTCCTCAACACTGCAGGGGTTGAAGGCGCCATCCTTCAGATGCTTAATCATGGTATCACCACTGGTGCCCTGTTCCTCTGTATCGGTATGATTTATGAAAGAACCCATAGTAGAGAACTAAGCTCTGCCACTGGTGTTGGTAAATATATGCCGATCTATGTTACCTTTCTTACCTTTTTCGCTCTGTCATCTTTCGGTTTTCCGGCAACCAATAGTTTTGTTGGCGAATTCCTGATTCTGGCAGGCACATTTGAATATAGTATTCCACTGGCTCTTGCAGCCATTCCCGGAGCCGTTCTCGCCGCAGCGTATATGTTACGCATGCTGCAGAAAATCGTCTGGGGTGGGACCGACAACCCGGATCAGTCATGGCTCAAGGATCTCAACTTGCGTGAGATCATCACCCTCAGTCCCTTCCTCTTCTTTGTTTTCTGGATTGGATTGGGAGCACAGCCATTTATCGACCTTATCCATGTCAGTGTAGCGAACCTGCTTGATAACTACCATGCATTCCATGGTCAGGCAGTTGCAGTCACCGATTTAATTCTTCATTAAAAGATTTCAACCTTAACGATCTGCTGAAGGTAAAACAAATGCAATTTCTCCCTGAGTTAACACTGCTGGGTGCAGGCCTTATCGTCTTCATAATCAGCCTGGGAAAAACCAGTGCCGATACGACCAGAAATGTAGCTATTGGACTTGGAGCCGCAATTTTTGTGGCCACCCTCCTCAGCTTCTGCCAGACAGGCAAGCTCTTTTACGACGCCTATCAGGTTGATCTCTACTCACAGGTCTTTAAGACCCTGATTGCCGGGGCCATGTTGATCGTCCTTATCTTTGGCGGGAACCTGAAGGGGATAGATAATTCTGTCCGTCCTGAGTACTACCTCTTCCTCTTCATGAGTGTGCTTGGCCTGATGATGCTGGTGTCGAGCGTCGAACTGCTCTCTATCTTTGTAGCCCTGGAACTCTCATCCTTTGCTGTCTATATCATGGTCCCCATGCGAGATGACAGTGGTAATTTAAAGTTTCAAATGGAAGCAGGAATCAAGTACCTGCTCTTTGGTGTTACTGCCACCGGCTTCATGCTCTTTGGCATGAGTTATATGTACGGTTTGACTGGTTCAACCCAACTCTCAGTTGTTATAGAGAAACTTTCTCTGATGTACAGCCAGCCGGCAGCAGTTATTGCCATGGTGATGGTTCTTGCCGGATTCTTTTATAAACTGGCTATATTCCCCTTTCACTTCTGGGTACCGGATGTGTATGAGGGAGCATCAAATGAGACCACTGCCTTTATTGCCTCTGTACCTAAACTTGCTGCAGTTGCCCTGCTTATTCGCCTAGTCAGCCTCATCAGCGGAGACGGACAGGTTATTGTCAATATACTCATGGTCTGTGCCGTTCTCTCCATGTTTTATGGAAACCTTTCAGCACTCGTTCAGAAAGATATCAAGCGAATGCTTGGTTTTTCAGGTATCGCCCATGCCGGATTTGTTCTAGTTGGTATTCTTACCTTTCAGGTCACCGGCTACGCCAATGCCCTCTACTACATCATTGGTTATGTAGTAATGAACCTTGCCTGTTTCCTCGTTATCTGTACTGTTTCCCAGAAGGGAGAAAATGTTATGATTGAGGATCTCAGCGGTTTATATAAGCGCTCTCCACTTATGGCCTTTTCCCTGGCAGTTGGCCTCTTTGCTCTGGCCGGAATTCCACCCTTTGTCGGATTCATGGGAAAATTCATGATTCTCACATCAGCCTTAAAAGAAGGATACCTATTACTGGTAATCCTTGCAGCCATCAATACTGCCATTGCTATCTTTTATTACCTGTCAGTGGTTCGTATCACCTTTTGCAGCGATCCTGAAGATCGTGTAGATATTCGTTCTCCGCTGCTCACCAATGCAACCTCCATCTTTCTCCTGCTGGTGATTGTCATCATGGGTGTTACCCCTCAACGCTTTGTAGACTTTGCCTCCACTGCTGTACAGACCATTATGTAACATCGCAAGATATAGAAATAGTATCCCTAAGCCCTGTGAGTTACTCACAGGGCTTTTTCTTTCTCTTAACTCTCCTCATTCATGACTCTTTTCTGGCTGCTCTTTATCCTCTTCGTGCTCCTGGGTGATTTTCTTTTGGAAACGGTGGCCTCTCGTCTGAACCTGAAGGCTCTCGAGTTCAATGTCCCGGAACTCTTCCAGGATGAAATTGATAAAAAGAGTTATGCGAAATCTCAGGCCTACACACGCGCCTCTACCCGTTTTTCACTGTGGCAGCAAACCATTTCCCTCTGTATCATCATTGCATTTCTTCTTGGTGGTGGCTTCCCTCTGTTAGACGCATTTGCCCGGAGCTTTGCACAAGGTCCAGTTTTAACTGGTCTCATCTTCATTGGAAGCCTGCTTCTCCTCATCGGCCTTCTCAATCTCCCTTTTTCTCTTTATTCCACTTTTGTTTTAGAAAAACGATTTGGCTTTAATAAGACTACCGTCAGCACTTTTATCTTCGACCAACTCAAAATAATTTTCCTTTCTATTCTTTTAGGGTCCCCCATACTTTGTTTGATACTCTGGTTTTTTGAAACAACGGGGAGTATGGCATGGATCTATTGTTGGCTCGGTGTCACCTTCTTTGGAATCATCATCCAATTTCTTGCACCGGTTCTCATCATGCCACTTTTTAACAGGTTCATGCCAATAAGCGATGAAACACTGAAAGATTCAATCATGACTTACTGTAAGCAAGAATCTTTTCAACTTCTTGGCCTTTATACTATGGACGGTTCGAAGAGAACGACAAAGTTGAACGCCTTTTTCACAGGACTCGGTCGCTTCAAAAAGATTGTTTTTTATGACACCTTGCTTCTGAAACTGTCACACGATGAAATAGTGGCGGTACTTGCTCATGAGATGGGTCACTATAAACATCTTCATCTGTATAAACAGCTCATTCTTGGCATGATTCAATCCGCCCTACTCTTTTATCTCCTCTCCCTTACTCTTGGCAATTTACCACTTGCCCAAGCCTTTGGTCTCAATCAGCCATCGATTTATACCAGCCTGGTCATATTCACTTTCCTCTATACACCAATCAACCTGATACTCAGCTGCCTCACTAATTCCCTTTCTCGCCATTTTGAGTTTCAAGCTGATTCGTATGCAGTGAACAGTACCCCGTCCGGTGAAGCACTGATTCAGGCCTTAAAAAAGCTGAGCAAAGAAAATCTCTCAAACCTGACCCCTCATCCTTTTTACGTCTTCCTTCATTACAGCCACCCTCCTACAACAAAAAGGATAAGCAAACTATTGCAAAAAACCAACCATAACCATGAGATTGTGTAGTATTCTCCTATTTTTACTCTTCACGTTTTGGCAGAATCGTGTATAATCACTTTATTAAATATGAAGTTACTTACTGAATGATATTTTCCATATTCTAGTGTTTTTTCTCTACCTGAAATATTTCATAAGACTAGAATTAATCTATCATTCAATTATGTTACCTTCCTTATAATATAAACTTTTTCCCATCTCTAGTAATTGTCCGGAGGAACAATTTATGAAAAATCAAGAATTAAAATCATCCCTCATCAAATCAGGTCTATTCCTGGCAGTATGTATTTTTTTCATCTACGCCTTTGCTGTCAGTGATTCAGGAGGTATCACAGGCACCATTGCTTCACTCTTTTCCGGGGTCGTTTTTCTCATCGGCCTCGCCTTTGCCGTTGCATTTAGCATCGTGGTAATCATTGGGATATATTTTGGGATTCTTGCAATGTACAGTCGAGAAGTCTGCACAAAATCCTTTTCTCAGTTCAAAACCACCCTCGCAACATCTTCAGGGTCACTCACACGTTCTTTCAAATGCTGTAGTGATACAGAGACTCTTCAACAGATAAGTGAGGAAGATATTGCTCCTCTACGTGACAATCAAAACGTACTGAACAATCAACTTACTCAAGTCAAAAACTCCATTGACTCCCTGGAGCAGAAAATTATAAACGTTTCTTCTGCAATGACTGATGTTACCGCAGAACTCAGCACGCTAACAACAAAAGCTGAAACGGTTGAAGAAGAACTTGCAGGTAAGGCATTAACGGCCACCGTTGATGAGTCAATCAAAAAACTTGCTGGAGATATCAACTCTATCCAGAACTCAATTACCCCCCTCAACACTAAAATCTCCGAGCTTGAAACCTCAGTTTCCTCCCAGGAAAATGAAGAAGAGAGTGTAGATGTACAGGAGGTTGTTAACAAGGCAATTAGTGGTCTGCAGAAAGAGTTGGCTGCGGTAAAAGCTTCTGTAGAGGGCCTGTCAACTGAAAGTCAGGAAGATGAAGAGCCCAAGGATACTTCCCACAGAATCCTTACGTACTTTGCCAGCAAAGAAGATCAGGACCAGTTTACAACATTGGTCAATGAGGCAGTTGCCAACGAAATGACCTATGCTGAGATTGGTGAGCACTTAAATGACAATTTATCAGCTGAAAATGCCGAAATCATTGCCGACCATCCCTCATTAACGAAAGATTTCATCAGAATCTGCCGCCAGAAGGATTAATCCTTAACTCTTTTTTTACTTCTTTATATTATATAGCGGCTGGGAAATTCATCTTTTCCAGCCGCTTTTTTCATGCATTATTCTCTTCTCATTGTCATGCCCACCATAAACTGGCAAGATCTCCCCTCCCCTCCTTTTCACAGATGATTGGCATCATGCTCCATTCCCTTGTCTTTTGTCTTCAAGCAACCTCCTTTTTTCTATTATCATCTTTTCAGGCTGAGAGTATCTCTCGTTACCACCGCAGTAAACCAATGACGAGCAAAAAGTTTTTCTGCCACTACAACAGCAAGTTAGCTGTGTACCAGCTATAGTATTTTATAATTTTTCTTTTTCCCATTGACTTGGTGTAAGTGATTGTGTAGGTTGCCTCGGTCCTTGGATGAGAGACAAGTTGCGAAACGCGGCTCTCAGAAAATGATGGTTCAGGTCAAATTAAATGTTGACAAGAACGAATAGTCGGAGTAGATTAGAGACTTCGTCGCGGGTTATCCCGCACGGCGCTTTTGGCGCCGCAACGATCCTTGAAAACTGAATAACAATACAAAAAGCAAACGAG
>JAQYVF010000101.1 GCA_030145625.1 Desulfocapsa sp.
AGTAGGTTCTCCAGATTGCGGGAGAGAGTGTTTAGGGGAGGTGCTCATGTTTTGATATTCATCCATGGCAGTGGTGAGGGCATCCATTTCACTACTGCTAGTATTCTCAGGGGAGGGTATGCCTCCTGAGTCTTGGTCGTTGAATTTACGTTCGTCAAATGCCGTTGTTACCGCGTCCATGGGTGTTTTTTGGCTATGGGGCATAGGAGAAGTCTGTTTGTCTTTGTTGCTTTTATAGTTTTGCATGGCAGACGATATTCCTTTCATCTCTTTTGGATCTTCTTGGAGGGCGGGAGGAGCCTCTCTATTACTACGATAATCATCAAAGGCCGCTGCTAGATCTGCCATGCTGTTTGTCTGGGGTTCCTTTGTCTTTATACGTGTAGAAACGCGAGATGAAGGAGCGCTTTTATCGAGAAAAACCAAGTTCAGAGTTTTTTGCTCATTATTGCAGATGATTGAAAAATTGAGATTCTTTAAGAGACGGTTGAGTGTCAGGTTGAGTGGGGTTTTGTCAACTTCAATGGACTTTTTGTTGTTCAATTCGTCAGTATTATGGACTTCAATGGTGTATTTTGTCTGTTTTTCTATATCCTTTAAAATTTCCGTTACTGGTTTGTTTACTGCCTTAAGAGAGATAGGAATGTCTTCAAAATCGCAATTTGCAGTTCCATAACCTGGAAAGAGGAAAGATAAAGTGATGATCGTAACAGAAAAGAATGTAAGAAGAAATGAGGGTATCATAGGATGCCTAATTGGGAAATATTATTTTTGCGACGATTTTCATCGAAGCTGATATGGAGAATCAATTGTCAAATATGATAGGTAGCGCCTTCAAAATATAAGTACTCTGCATTCCGAATTCAAGCAAGTTCGTAATGATTGTCGTTTGTTCTTAGGTTGACGCTGTAATAAGGATCACTCTGATGCAGCAAATGGGCCCATTTCCGGTGGAAGGCTGATTGTTCTGTGGAGGAATTGATGTCTCTTGGAAGAAGGGAAGAATTGCAGGTATAAGCGGCAAGAGGGACATAGACAATACGCCATTGGGCATGGAGGGTAGAGAGCGCGAAATCGAGAAGGGCATGAGCGCCATTGAAATTTCTGTCAAAGCCATCCAGCTGTTGCCATAGCTCTCTTTTGATCATTACAGAGTAAGGATTGGGGAGACTGATGTTTCTGGCACTCTGGGGTGCGGCCAAGTATCCGGGTTCTGTAGAATCATATCCGGCGTAGGGGGCAATGCATTTTCCTTTTTCATTATAGATCATGCCTGCATAAATAAATTTTTCTTCTTCATTTGTCAGACAGCCGGAAGCTATTCCAACGTTTTCGAGATCAAGCCAGGAGGCAAGGATTCTTGTGCTGTTATCATCTTTAGCCACACATCCTTCCCACTGAATAAAGATATATGGAGGAGGATCTTTTAAAACAGGATTGGCCAGAATGGTAGCGACATATTGATCAGGTTGAAGCTGTGTTGGAAGAATGATGTGGCCTATTTGATCTTGTGAGGGCAGGGGCAGTTCGACCTGATAGTTCCCTCGCCACAGTGATTTGTTTTCTTTGACCGTTCCTTTGATCCTTCTTCTTCGCAGGGCATCTCGCAGGGCTGCCATGCCAGCATCAAAGGCATAACTTTTTGCGCCATCAGCCATAGATACTGATTCTTCGTGTTGGCGCCAGTGATAAAGGACCTGAGGAAGATGTTTTATTTTGGGGTTCAGTTCCATGCAGCGCAAAATAAGATCATAGTCTTGTGAGCCGTCGAAATCAGAGCGAAGCTTTCCTGCTTGGGTAATCAGATCAAGTCGGTAGCACATGAGATGGAAGATATAGTTGCCCCCATAGAGGTTTTCCGGAGACCAATCCGGCTTCATCAAGTGCATAAATCGCTTTCCCCCCAGAGAGAGCATATCCCGATCGGAATAAATGATGCCCAGGTCCGGATCTTTTTCGATAGCTGTGATAAGAGTTTGTATTGCTTCGGGTGCAATGCGATCATCATGGTCAAGAAAAACTATATACTCTCCACGTGCCGCATCTATCCCACGGTTGGTGGCAGCCGAGATACCTGAGGAAGAGTTCTCATCGGAATAGAGAACCCGAATGCGGGGGTCTTTACAGAATTTTGATTGGAGAACGGTGTGTGTTTCCTTCTTTGTTGATCCGTCATCAATCAAAATGAGTTCCCAGAATGGAGAGGTTTGAGCTCGTACGGAAAGGATACATTCTTCGAGAATACATTGATCGGTGTTGTATACAGGGGTGACAATGGTAATTTTCGTTTTTCCGTCAGCCTTTTTTGCTAGATTATACTGTTCCTTCCACTGGTGAGTCGTTAAAAGAGAGTGGCGGTCGATCCACTCCTTATATTGCGGCCATTCACTAAGCTGCCATCGTTGCATCGTTTCGTCATCGGGGATGACGGGAGGATAATATCGCAATAAGCTCCATTGCTTTTTTATACACCGGCGAAACAGATTGCAGGTGGTGGTACGTATTATTTTTCTAAGAAGGCTATGCATAGTGATGAGAGCTGAAAGTACTCTGAGAAGTTTATTGTTATTTTAATCTTTGGCCAGTTTGGCGAATAATCTTTTCACAAAACCTTTTGCTCGTGAATATGTTGTTATCAGGCGAGAATGCATTCGCTCACGTTGGGGAGCGATGTTGCCGGAGACAAAATTGTTGGATGAGAGCTTGTCGAAAAATATTGGATGCCAATGTTCCTTGATGGTGTTGTCTGTGATGGAGTTCAGGATGGATGGCATGAAATCAAGAAGGGGCTTTTCAGTCGTGTTAAACTCATTATTAATTGCTCCGAGCGCCAAAGCAGTAATACCGTGGAAATATGGGACGTATTGGTTGGCGCCGATGGCGTTGTAGAGTATTTGATTGTTGGTGATGTCGTTGAACAGTGCTGTGCGGATCATTTTTATTCCGCCGCCATAATTGTTTGTTATCTTGTTTTCCTGTATGAGATTCATGCCACCATTATCTAGTGATACACCGGGGAGTTTCATGCTGGAGGATCCGTCTTCAAGCAGGGGATACTCTGAAATAAAGTCGGCCTGAATTTCCTCTGGTGAGAGTTTGCTGCGCTCTCCGTTCAGCGAGACAATATTACCGTGGAAAATATTATAGCAGCTTCCCCAATCAAAGCAGATTCCTTCCTTGTTATTGTTTATTAGCGTATTTTTTTCGAGAAGGCAATTGACGGCTCCTTCAAGATAAATTCCTTGTGCACGGCAATGGGTTATGATGCAATTTTTTATGAGAATATGATGGGGGCGTTGCTTCTTGTTACTTATGGGGAGTGGCTCATGGTAATGTTCAGGAATGTGTGAGGGGGTAACATGGTGGGATGTGTTGCAGAGATGAACACCGGCATCTTGGTTAAAATATCCTCGTGAGCGGGAGCAGGTGCAATCTCGTATTTCTCCGTTGTAAGAATGACCAATAATGAGAATGCCGGCAGATAAGTTGTTGCCAAAAAGACATCCTGATACCCTGAAATTATACCCATTGTTGATGATGACACCGGAACCTTCTGCATCCGAACATCGACAATCGCTTATTGTAAAGCTCGATGAGTCGGTAATAAAGAGCATATTTCTGCCTGTGGAGCAGTTGATTCCTTCAATGGAGAAATGATCACAGTCTGTGATTTCGATGAAAAACTTGTCGTTATGCGAGGGTGTTATTGAAGAAAGAGAACTGCTGATGGTGAAATGTTTACAATTGCTCACCCGGACAGAAGGGTGCCTGTTAAGAGTCTCCTGGTCCAGAACCAGATTGAAGTGTTCTCTTTCCGAGAGGACTTTGTTCACCAAGGGGAGTACGGTATTTTCGCTGTTTCTCGGTGACGTTGGTGCATGTTCTTTTATTTGGACCCTTATCTGATTGTCATCCAGTGGCTCAAAAAGGTCAAGAGCCGAGAGAATCATTGGAGGCGCATTCATTCCTGCGGCTTGGAGGAGTTCTGGGTTGCCCTTGGGCACTTTATTTATTGAGGGATACACGGAAATAGGAGAGTGTCTGGTTGAGGGGAAGAATTAAAAACATGGCTTGAATGTCTGGGTGGACCTTATTAATGGGATAGCCTGGGTATAGTTTAAAAAACTCTAATATTAATGCTTTTGGTCATAGGTGTTATGTCTTGCCTTTGACAATCGGGCAGAGTCACAATACACCTCATTAGGTGTATTGTCAGCTAGGGATTTATGAGGTCGCTTATGATTGGAGAAGTTGAACCAGAGTAAGAATATACACCTTTATCTAAATATGGAAGACTATCTCATTTTTTGCCGGTTAGAACTGGAGAAACTTTTTCTTTTATGTCAAAAAGCTGGAGAGTCCCAGTGAAAATGTATCATTCAACTTGATCAACAGTTCTTTGTATTGTCTTTTATTTGTTTCATTGTCTTCTAGGGCATATAATTTGATAACTGTATTTGATAGTTCTTTTTCATGAAATCTCAATGTCTTTTCATAAGTCGTTCCCCGTTTTGAATTGTGTTTTGTCGGTGCTGGATTAATATTCAACTTGATCAACAGTTCTTTATATTGTCTTTTATTTGTTTCATTGTCTTCTAGAGCATATAATTTGATAACTGTATTTGATAGTTCTTTTTTGTGGCGCATTAACGCGTTATTACATATTTTTTCCAGTTTGTAGTTGTATCTTATTGGTCCACGATAGCTTTTCAGTAATGTTGCATAGGGGTTGATAGGTTTCGAATAAATTGTATTTATCCCTCTTTCGTAACCGTCATGATCGAACCCTAGATAATTTAAGTTTCCTGAATTGCGCATTTTCATAACGGTGTCATACAATTTAATATCATCCTTATTATCTTCCTGTAAGAAATCAAAATCAATCTGATTTTTAAAATCCATTTCTTTTTTGTAATTCGTGGCGTTTGTTTTTAGTTTTTTTTCAAATTTTATACCTATATCCTTGAAAAGTATAGGGGCTTTTGTCGAAAAATCTTTTACAGTAGCAATGAAGAAAAACTTTTCTAAAACACTTGTTGCTTGCAAATAAAGAGGGTCTTCCTTATTATCAATGAAACTCGGGAAAGATCTTGTTATTGTGGAACAAATAGAATGACGAGGGAAGAATGCATTGTAGAAAATGTTGAAATCTTCAATGTTTTGCCCTAATAATTTGTGGAGCTTTCTGTAAAAACAATACCAGCTGATTATCCTATCAATAGGATCTCTTAAAAAAGTGAATAGCTTTATGTTTCTATCTTTGAAAAATGTGATCATATATTCATTAATGTCATGACCAAAAATAAATCGAATTTTCTTTATCTGTTCATCGGTACGTTCCTCAAGTTGAGTAGCATTTTCTCTAAAATTAACAGCATACATTGAGTTAATATAATATTGATCCATATCTAACTGCTGTCGTACCTGTTTAAGTAACGTCATACCAGCTGTTTTGTGGATATGGAGGCCAAAAAATAAATCTTTCTCATTGATGTTGCTATTTTTCTTGTATCTTATAGACAGTAAATATTGTAGTAACTTGTTCATGAAATTTTAAAATTCGTTTTTGATCTAAGGGTGTTAACTATTTCTGTCCTGGGATCGAATGAAATGACTTGTTCGCTCTTTTTGGTAGGAATTATCCCAAAAGATACATAACTGCTCATGGGAGGTCATTTGCTTTATTGGCAGTATGGGGATTTCCAACTTCTGCACGTTGGGAATGAGCTTTCCGCATTTGCTCCATTCTTCAGTTATTTGTTGTATGGAATTAGAATGTCGTTTGCTTGTTTCTTTCAGGTATTGGTTTGTCAGAATGGTACACTCTGTTGTCTGGTTGAGTACATGTATACGTGCATCTCTATAAAAGAAACAGCTATATCTTACCTGAATTCCTGCTTTTTTGCAAAGGGTTATGAAAGAGTGGTAGTAGCGCTACTGTAGTCCACCTTGCAAAATTGCCTTTTCGCCTAAACTTTTCATTATGATAAAAATGTTATCCTCGGAATATCAAATATATGCACCCCAAGGGTACTTGTACCCGTAGTTAGGGTGATTCTTGCAGGGCACCTGCGGCAAAACTTTTCTCATGCCCCGATTTTGAACGAAAATTCTAATTTTTCAAATTACCCTGTAATTGATCGACCAGAAAGGCGAAGACTTTTAAAGGAGTGGCAGGGGCAAAGTCAATTGTGTATTGATTTGAGGAGGTGTGGGGCATTGCAGGCTAACTTGCTCGCTACGGCAATGGCTTCGAGGTGTGAATGCTTACGGGCAGAATTTTCACAAAACTTATGGCAGGTATTGTCTGCATAGTCGTTCTTGTTCGCACTATCCATCCCGATGATCAATACGGAATGGACAGAAGGCAGGCTGAAAAATATTTCCAGGGACTCACTGGAGCAGAATGAAAATGCCGGGGTTGAAATTAGCAGGAGGCCCTATTGGAACGGATGACCTGGTGTTATCTTTATATCCGGAGTCTGACGCACCGAATCTGCTCACCACGCTATTTGTTACTGATTTTATCCAGTAATAATACACCAACCCATTTTGAGCGGTAGTGTCCGTATACCATGTATCGGTAATGCCGGATGCAATTCGAGGTGCTGTGATTGGTAGCGGGACAGTATGGCGATAGATTTCGTAACTCTGGGCCCCGGGCGCAGCTTCCCAGGAGAGTGCTATTTCACGATAGCGGCCATCGCTGGCAGAGACAGAACCGGGTGTTAAAGTGGGGAGTGTGCTGCCACCGATTTGAAAGCGTGAAGAGAGGGACCAGCTCCCTTCTCCATTTGAAAAGCGTTGCACCCACCACTCGTAGCTGCCATTGGGCAGATAACTCATAAAGTGTTCAGATGCACTACCCAGTTGCCAGAAAAAAGAATATTTTACACCATTTCTGTAAAGAAGCAAATAATAGAAGTCTGCCTCGGGAACAGTGGTCCAATCCATCATGAAAGTACTTCCTGCGAAACTCCGGTTTGCCGGAAAGAGGGGCACGGGAACATCTGGCAGGGCAGGAAGTGCTGAAATGTCATACTCTCGGAAGTAAAGTTTGGTATCCTCCCAGTCACCAAGAACCAGATAAAACAGCCTGTCGTTATGGATGCGGAGACGTGGGATACCCTCTGCCGAAATGGGATCGAGAAGGCCTTTGTAAGTCCATGAATCATCAGGGCCGCTTCTGTATAAGGCGATAGCTCCTGTGATTTTGTCAGTTGTGTTCTCTTTGAAAAAATTAATGGGCCGCGCAGGAGAGTCATTCCATGCCCCAAAAAGATCTTTGGCGGCATTTGTGACCAGGGTGACTCCCATACCGGCACCTGAGTCGGGAAAATTATCACCGGCAATAATTCGCTTTTGCCATTTGTTGCCCTCGTACCGTCTTGCCATTAGAACAGATGTTCCGGTAGCAAATCGTTGGCCGTACTCCGCATATTTGAAAAAGGCTACAACCGGTACGTCATTATCAAGTGTGAGGCTGGTCCAAAACTCTTTTTCATAGAGGGTGCCTGAGCCATCGACAAGGCTGACCGACCAGTTTATACCATCTGTTGAGGATGCGTAAAAAAAGTTATGGAATGTTCCATCAACATATTCTGTTGAATCCTTTCCATTTAAAACAGGTTTTGTATGGGCTCCATCACCATAGGTTATATGGAATGTTCCATTTTGGTAAATAAAGTTGCCTATCGTAAACCAGTAGTCATTAGGGATGTTGATAGGGGTTTCCGACCATGTTACCTCGTCGGTGGTGGTGAGTAGTTTAAGCTGACTTATTGGTGGATTCGACATGGCTACTGTTCCACCACGGATAAACATTGCTCGACCGTTATCATCCAATTGCATACGTGAATGCCAGCCTCCCGCTCCGACATAACGCTCGGGCCCAGGGGTGCCATTCACAATTTTTTGATAGGCGAGATATGGATCCGTGGAGTTAATGGCTAGCTTTCTCATATAGCAAACATGGACTGTGTCATCATTAGGGTCGATTACAAGTCTTGTTGATCTTGTGGCAATCCAACCCATTTGAGCCAATACTTGATCGTTTTGCCACTGACCGGCTTTCCTCCATTTGTAAATGATTTGAGCACGATCTTCATTTGGCACGGGTTTCGTGTAAATGATATGGACATCGCCTGCGGAGTCTATAGCCATGTAATAGCCATAAATTCGTCGATTAAAGGGTTCTTCCGAGTCGGCAACCACTAATGTATCTACAGGTGTAAGTCGTGCGAAGGCAGAATAATTTCCAAGGAAGAGTTGGCAGGCAACTGCAAGTGACAGAAAAAGTATCTTTGTCCGGCTGGAGGTAAAATGTTTCATAATTTCTGTAGAGCGTTCATTTTCATATTGGCAGAGTGGGGATTTTTCGCTATCGTACATCGGCGATGTATCAAATTCCCAATCTGATCAGTGTCAACTGAAATGAGCAATTACCAAAAAGTCCAGTATATACTGTAACCTTGAGGATTCATTCAACACTAGTTTAGTTTCTGTAGAACAGATTCTATAGTTTACTATTGTTTATTATAGTTAACCCTTCTTTGGTAGTCAAGCAGCAGTGGGATTGAATTGTAGGGGCGTTCGCCACTTTGCTTGTCATTGGTCACTGTTATGTGATACCAGTATATTTTTCAGTTGTCTTTTGCTCATCTGCTGTACTCTGAAATCATTTTCAGTGCAGAATAGAGTTATTTGAAGCGACAATTTCTTTATTGCAGATTGATATAGTTATTTAGGATATCTCAACAATTCAATGCGGGCATTGCCGGAATTGCCGGCAATTGCTACTAAAATACAGGAGAGAAGGATGGAGAGGAAGCAGACTTACTTGACAGATATTATAGAAGAGGTTGATGGCCTCCCCTGTTCTCATCCAGCTTCAGTGAATATTGACGTAGCAAACCTATATTACAGTCTCACAAAAATGGTTCGTCCACTTCTTGTTGTAGAGATTGGATGTTTCATCGGGTTCTCCACTTTACATTTTGCTCAGGCTCTTCGAGAACAGGGCTTTGGTAAAATGATCTCCATAGATGCCTTTGATTGGGAGGTCGACGCAGGGAATGGATTGGAAAATCGTCAGGATGTAGCTTTGCGTTATTGGCGGAAGGCCCAACTTGAAGACATTGTGACCTATGTCAAAGGCTATTCAACAGAGGTGTACCCCCAGTTGGAGAGCAAAATAAAAAAGAAGATCGATTTGCTCTATATCGATGGTGATCATACGATCAAGGGAGTCTTTAAGGATTTCAATATGTACTACGATGATGTTCGGGTCGGAGGGTATATTATCCTGCATGATATTTATCCGTCTATGTGCGGTGAGTATGGACCACGAGTGCTGATAGATCATCTTAAGTCTCGTCGTTTGATACCGAATAAACTGGAATTGATTGAAATGCAGACAAGGGATGGGTTCGGTATTGCTGTGTTACGTAAAATAAAGGCTGCCCCCTTACGAGTTCATATGCCCGTGACCGGCATATCCAAAAGTTTTGTTAAAAGAGTAGTGGCGAAACTTAAAGGAAAGTATCGGCATCTGCGCAGAAGGAATTTGATCAAAGACCAGATTATTATTCAGATCATAGTTGTTGATGCGAGTACCAAAAAACCGATTCCCGGTGTTTTGCTTGTTTGTCCTCAACGCTGGGATGAAAAAAGAATAACCGATGAAACAGGTACTGTCTGGTTGGATCATCATTTGCCCAATCGCTATTTGTGGGATGTTTCTGCTGAAGGGTATCATGAGTTGAATGATGTCCTGCTTGATGTTGAAACAAATAAATCATCACAACAGTTCACCATAATGCTGGAAGCAAAACAGGCTGATGCGTAAAGGATTGTCAAGAAAAGGGCATCTGGTACACTCTGTAGCCATTTGTAATGTAGAGGTGTCTGGACAGCCTGGGGACTGGTGAATGAGGATTGTATCCCAAATAACTTCTTGTAATAAAAGATGTATCGAATAAAATGGATACATTTTATTGTTTCTTTTGAATAATCAAATTCTGCTTTAGGCTTAGTATTTTTCTGCTAGTAGTTGACTTGTAATTCCTGGCATGGAATAACATCTGGGAGATATGTAAAGTTAAGATAGAGTATTGTGTTGTTTGGGTTCTCAAGTATCGTTATACAAATTAGAGAAGATCTTACTCTTAATGTACGAGAAATTAGATGATAAGCTTGTGAGCGGTTTGCAATTCATTCATCATATTGAGTTGTCAGTAAAGATTATGTGTACATCTTGAATTCGCTCTATCTAGTATGTTTTTCTTTGATATTATGCACAGGAATTCTGAGAATATGGTGTGGCTCCGTTTACCGTTCTATTTTGAGAAATCCTTCGTTATTACTTTTTTGAATTGTAGGTGATCCTGGATGTTTGATGTGGTAATTGTTGGGGCCGGTTTTGCTGGTTCAGTTTTGGCACGACAGCTGGCCTCACAGAAAGATAAGCAGATTTTGCTTATTGAAAAACGTAGGCATATTGCAGGCAATTGCTACGATCATTTCAATAAACATGGGGTGCTGGTGCATGAGTACGGGCCGCACCTGTTCCATACCTCTAATAAAGAAGTCTTTCACTACTTGGGGCAATTCACCGAATGGAGCGAGTATCAGCATCGTGTTTTGGCGGTTGTTGATGGTCAAACAATACCGCTTCCATTTAATCTGAATGCCCTGGAAATGCTTTTTCCCAAAAGCATGGCTGAATCCCTTGAAAAAAAGCTTATTAGCCATTTCGGGTTTGGGGTGAAGGTCCCTATACTAGAATTGATCAAGGCTGATGACCCTGAATTGAAAGCGTTGGCTGATTTCATTTATGAGAAGATTTTTGTCAATTATACAGCAAAGCAATGGGGATGCAGTCCTCAGGATATTGCTCCTGAAGTGATGGGGCGAGTTCCGGTCTTTGTGTCAAGGGATGACCGTTACTTCCAAGATACTTATCAGGCAGTGCCAAAAGACGGCTATACTAAGATGTTTGAGAATATTCTGGATCATCCAAATATTCACCCACTGCTGAATAGTGATTATAAAGATGTTGTTTCCCTGGATGTGGACAGTGGTCAGCTCAATCTTTTTGGAGTTCCCTATACGGGAGAGTTTATTTTCACCGGAATGATTGACGAACTCTTTGATTATCGTTTCGGGAGCCTGCCTTATCGTTCGCTGGATTTTCAATTTGAAACCCTTGAACAGGAGTACTTTCAGGATGTGGCCACAGTAAATTATCCGAATAATTATGACTTTACCCGTATTACCGAGTTTAAGCGTATTCATAATCAACAACTCAAGAATACGACCATTTTGAGAGAGTACCCCCGAGATTATTTAGGGGCTGATAGTGAGGTGGATACTCCCTGTTATCCGGTGTTCAAAGATGAAAACATAAATCGTTGTAAGCAATACCAGGATTTTGCCGCTCAATTTGCTCATATTACTCTGGTAGGGCGTCTTGCCGAGTACCGCTATTATGACATGGATGATATTGTTGCACGGGCATTGGAAGTCTATAAAAGTAAATTCGCCTGACCCGTCATCCCATGACAACTCACTATCCGATTAAATTAAGTATTGTTTTTCTCAATTTTAACCGTATTGAAGAAACCCGATATACGGTTGAAAAGTTGTTGCGGATCGTTTCCGACAGATCCGATGTGGAAATCATTGCGGTTGACAACAATTCAGAAGATGGAACCGCAGAGTATCTGCAAAATCAGAAGGGTGTGCAGAGCATACTTCTTAATACAAATGATGGTATTGCTGGATATAATGAAGGTTTCAAAAAGGCGGCCGGGGAATATATTCTTGTACTTGATGACGATTCTTGTCCGGCCGATGCAAAAACTCTGGATCTTCTTATAACATTACTGGATGAGAATCCCGGAATGGGAGTTGTGGCCTGTCATATTGAAACACCGGAAGGGGAGCCACAGTGGAAGTGGCATCTGCCCCATGAGTTTCGTTTTGCAGTTTCTCCTTTTTTTGTCGGTTGCGGCTTTGCAATTCGCCGTCAACTGTTTGAAGAGATTGGCTGGTATCCTGGTAAATTCTTTATCTATCAAAATGAAATAGATGTTAGTTTTAAGGTCAGACAACAAGACTATGAAATTTACTATCATCCTGACTGTCGGGTCATTCATCGAGGCGTTCCCAGCGAGAGACCCGGATGGCGCTGTGTCTATTATCCCACCAGAAATACCATCTGGCTGATCCAGGAATACTACCCTCAACCCATGGCATCTTATATGCTTTTTTCCCGCATCCTGATAGGATTTGGCAGAGCCATCAGTTTGCGTCAGTTGCCGACCTTTTGGAAAGCGATTCGTGATGCCTTTGCTGAACCAGTCTCCAAGCATTTGCTGACATCTGAAATTCGTTCTGTAACTGTACCGTTCTGGCGCCAAAATTCCATCTTTCATCAACTTTTTAAGTGGACATGAGTAATTCTCCAACAGTTCTTATCATTATAGTTACCTGGAACAAGCAATCGTTTGTTGTGGACCTTCTCAACTCTCTGCAGAAGTTGCGGTATCCAGTTGAGCAGATGGGCATTGTTGTTGTTGACAATGCAAGCACCGATGGTACTGTCGAGGTTCTGAAAAATGACTTTCCCCATATTCATCTCATAGAAAATCAAGAAAATTTAGGTGGTACGGGAGGCTTTAACACCGGACTTGCCTATGCATTTTCTCAGCCTGATGGCAAGTATGAGTACTTATGGCTACTCGATAATGATGTACAGGTACATCGTGATGCCTTATCTGAATTGATTGCAATTCTGGAATCTGAACAGGATGTTGCCATTGCCGGATCTACAATGATGCAGTTGACTACCCCTTGGCGCATTAATGAAATGGGGGCTTTTGTAGAGCTTGGCAGGGGAACTCTGCTTCTGAATAGACACCGTGAGGATGTTTCCGGGTTGCAGGGGAAATCGTTGCAGGAACTCCATGAATGTTCGATCGATCTGAGTGAGCATCTGCAACAATGCCAGCCCTGTATGGATGTTGATTATGTTGCCGCTGCTTCCCTGGTTATTCGTTCATCGGTTGCTAAAAAGGCTGGGCTCTGGGATGACTACTTTATCCATTACGATGATGTGGAATGGTGTCTTCGTATTGCCCGAATGGGACATAGAATTATGGTCTCTGCACGTTCTCTGATCTGGCATCTTCCAGCAGAATATAAAGTGCCCAGTTGGGTTCTCTATTATGACAATCGTAATGTTCTGTATATGCTGGAAAAACATGCAGGACTTAGCGGCATTCAGGGGGTACGACGGTGGATTCGGAAAAAAAGCCTTTACTATGCGCTGCTGGGGAAAGATGATCTTGCAAGGTTGCATCAGGAAGCTCTTGATGACTACGGGCAAAGAAAAACAGGGAAACGTGACATTAAACTTGATACCTGTTATTTTCCCCTATCCCAAGTGGAGGAACTTGTCCAACAAGAAGGAGTGCAGCGGATTTTGATTCCCTGGACTGTCGATCTTCAAGCCAGTGATCTTCAGAAAACTCTAGTGAAGGCCATGGAAATGCGTCCGGATCTGCATGTGGATTATCTTGTTTCTCCCATTCCATTGCTGAAAAACACTCTGCCTTGCCAACTCCCAGGGGCAAGTTCGGTTCATGTGCCTTCAGGAAAGATACGGCGCCTGTATGCCTATCTGAAGTTTCGCAATAAATATGATCTTGTTTTTCAATCGGATTACAGGCCTATTTTGCCCTTGTCCTGGGTGGCCGGGAAAATACTATTTGTTAATTATGAAGGAGTGAGTCTGCGACAGCGGCCAACCCTTAAAACTATTTTTCCATATATCAGATCACTTCTGGGGAAATAGTAGAAATAAAAAAAACATTTACAGAATTGCCAGTGAAATGGCGAATTGTGAATTTTGAATTTCTCATGATAAAAACATGAATGAGAGGCCAAGTCGTTCACAGAATAACGCAATCATATGAATTCTTCTCAACCAGCTATCTCTTTAAAAAATATTTCCAAGAGTTACCGATTATATCATAAACCTTCCCATCGTATTTTAGAGACGTTTCATCCGTTTCGGAGGAAATATCACAAGCTGTTTCCCGCATTGCAGAATATTAGTTTGGATATTAGCCGCGGAGAGACTGTTGGTATCGTCGGGCGGAACGGATGCGGTAAATCAACCTTGTTGCAGATAATCTGCGGTATCATGCCGCCGACGATGGGACAATTGGCAGTACATGGCCGCATTTCTGCAATTTTAGAATTGGGGGCAGGGTTTAACCCTGAGTTTAATGGAATAGACAACGTCTATTTGAAATGCTCTATCTTGGGGATCAGGAAAGAAGAAATTGATAAGCGAATAGACGATATTCTAGAGTTTGCCGATATTGGTGATTTTATTTATCAGCCAGTAAAGACTTATTCCAGTGGAATGAATGTTCGCTTGGCATTTTCTGTCGCCATCAACATTGATCCTGATATTCTGGTCATTGATGAGGCATTATCCGTTGGGGATTCTGCATTCCAGAGGAAATGTTTTTCTCGAATACATGATCTTCAGGAAGGAGGTGCAACAATTCTGTTTGTTTCTCATAGTGCAGGGGCTGTCATCGAACTTTGTAACAGGGCCATATTGATCGATCAGGGTGAAATGCTCTCTGTGGGGGATCCCAAAAAGGTCGTTACTCTCTATCATAAACTTCTTTTTGCGCCTGA
>JAQYVF010000004.1 GCA_030145625.1 Desulfocapsa sp.
CGCCGTCGCCTTCTTTTTTCCTCGGTTGCGAAGCGCGGGTGTCTGTCCGCTGTTCAAACCGCTCCTACCCGGTTCGGTGGTGATTTCCGCTATCCATGTCTTCCAGCTACCTCCCATTGCCCTGTAGGAGCGAATTCATTCGCGAAATCGGTGTGGTTGCTGTGTGCTTGACTGGGTTGCGTAGTGAGGGGTTCCTGTTCGCGGTTGAAACCGCTCCTACCTGGTTCGGTGGTGTTTGCCGCTATTCATGTCTTCCAGTTCCCTACCTCATTGCCCTGTAGGAGCGAATTCATTCGCGAAATCGGTGTGGTTGCTGTGTGCTTGACTGGGTTGCGTAGCGCGGGGGTCTGTTCGCGGTTGAAACCGCTCCTACCTGGTTCCGAAATATTTGCAGCTACCCCTGTTTCTCGGCTGCTGCGATATCCTGGCGGACGAAGGTTTCCAGGGTGTTGTCGAGGAACTCTTTTTTGCAGTCGATGTCCATGGTGAGGTCTTTTCGGTATTTCATGAAGCGGCAGCCGCCGAAGCAGAGGAGGAGGTAGAGGCAGTCTTGGCATTTTTCGTGCTTTTGCCAGTTCTTGACCTGGTACTGTTTGCTGTAGTCCCGGATACCTGTGTGGATATCACCGCAGGCCAGTTCCTGTTGGCCGATGAGGGCCGGGCACTGGTAGATGTTGCCGTCGTAGTGGATGGTGAAGGTGTTGTTGCGGTCTACCATGCAGGGGGTGGGGGTGATTCCTTCCGGGTCCCAGCCGTGATTGAGGAGTTGCTGGCGGAGGAATATGGCGGCCTCGGGGAGCCAGGGTTCACTCACTGACTGGCAGCCTCCGTGGAAGCTCAAGGGGCTCAATTGTTCCTGTTCGGGCTGGATCACCGGGGTGAAGCTGAGGCGGTTGATATCCAAGGGGCCAAGGCCTGCCCCTTGCAGTTCATCTAAGAGTTCGGGGAAGCGGAGATAATTTTCTTTGCTGTAGTTGCCGCCGACATTGATGGTGAGTTGTCCGGCGCAGTCTTTGATGTTTTTGAGGACGGTGGCAAAACTGGGGGCGCCGTTGTTAAAGGGACGGGATTGGTCATGGGTTGCGGCCGGGCCGTCCAGGGTGATCTTGACTGTGGTGAGGCCAAAGGGGAGGAGTTCCTGCACCAGATCCGGGCGGAGAAGGGAACCGTTGCTGACCAGGGCAAAGTCGAAGGCAAGGCCTGCTGTGCCGCACAGCTCCTGCATGCGGCCCGCTATGGTCTTGATCTGCTCCCGGTAGAGCAATGGCTCGCCGCCGTAGAAATCGATGGCTATGCGTTCATATCCCGGTGCACACTGTTCCAAGAGGAAGGCAGGAAGTCGCAGGGCCGTTTGGCTGTCCATATCAAAGGCCCCCTTCTTCCCTCCCTCGTAGCAGTAGGTGCAGGCAAAGTTGCAGCGCATGCCCAGGATTACGGCAGCAGAGAGGTGGCTGCTCAGACTGTTGACCTCATCCAGATAGTGGAGGACCTCTTCCCGTTCCTTTTGGTGATCGGAGACCAGGAGGCCGCAGTCTATCAGTCCTTCGCTGCCCTCAACTGCTTCTCCGCGCTGCAAGGCTGCATAGGTCGCATGGTCGAGGATGACCAGGGCCGTACTCCTGGTGGAAAAGAGGAGGAGGGAGGCAGGATCATCGGGGTGCTTGAAGGTCCTGTGGTAGCGGGAGAGGAGCATGTCTACCTCGGCGCAGGGGAGGGAATCCCCCCCCGCGCAAGTTGTGGTTAACGGACTTTTGCTGGACCACTTGAGCAGCAGTCCTCGGTCTTGGCCACCTCTTTGGCGGTGACCCCTTTTTTGACGATGATAATCTTCTTCATTTGAACCTCCTTGGCTTAGGTGGATGGGTAGTCCAGTGCGTTCCTGTTGCGGCCGCACCGGGAAAATTTGTATCGCTGCCGCAAAATTTCTTGGTCCTTAAAAGAAGACCTTTAGCCCGGCCTCCAGCCAGCGGCCACTGTTGGGGGTCAGTTCATCGTCGTACTGGCTCTCGTTGCTGAGGTTATGACCGACAAAGAAGAGCTCGCTGCTCAGCTGCTCATTGGCCCAGATCTTCCTGCTGATGCTGATATCCCAGAGGACGGTGCCGTCCACCGGATTGTAGGCGGGCGGGGCCTCCAGATCGCCGTAGCGGGCATAGTGGCCGCTCAGTTCGACGGTGAGCAGTTCCGGGTTGTCGTAGAGGGCAATAAGGTTGGCAAAACGCTTGTGGCCGTTTTCCCCGTTGTCATCCTCGGTGTGGATGTAGGTGAAGTTGAGTTCCAGGGAGAGATGGTGCCAGGGCAGGGTGGAGATCTCCAGCTCTATCCCCTTGCGGCTCTCGCTGCCGCTGTTTTCATAGGTGGCGAGGGCGGAGTTCCAGGAGAAGGCTTCGCTGACGTCGTTGTAGAAGAGGGTGGTCTTGAGGCGGCAGAAGCGGGCTGCCCCGGTCTCCACCCCGGCCTGGTAGGACCAGACCTGTTCCGGCTCCAACTGGTCGTTGGCCCACCAGACGCCATTGTCCGTGTCCGTTTGGGCTATCGGGGGTTTATGAAAGCCCTTGGCGACGGAGGCCCGAAAGAGGGTGTGCTCGGCGGCCAGCCAGGTGGCGCCCAGGCTGGGGCTGGTCATATTGGAAGTGTCCGACATGCGGTCGTAGCGGAGGCCGGGGACCAGGGTCAGCCTGCCGAAGTCGATGGTGTCGTTGGCGTAGAAGGCCAGGATCTCCTCCTTGAGCTCAGAGGCTGGGGCCGTGGAGAGCTCATCGCTGCGCCTTATTTCATTGCGCAGGTAGTCAAAGCCTGCCACCAGCTGGTGTCTGTCCAGGTGGTAGTCGAGGCGGCCGTTGATGCCGGTGCTCTCCTGCTCCTCCTGATTTTTCCACCAGGGAATGTCACTGTTAAAATCGGTGTCGGTGAGGACGAAGCTGTTGTCGAGGAAATATCCGTTGAGGTGGAGGTTGAGGTCGCTGGCGACCAGGGCGTCAAAGGAGGCGGAGGCAAAGCTGCTGTGGTCATCGATAGACTCGTCAAAGTCAAAGCCGGGCAGGGCGAAGTGTGAGATCTGGTAATCGGGGGCGGTGTAGCCGCCACTCACCGTGAGACCCATATTGGCCGGGAGGTTGATATCGAACTTACCGTAGACGCTGGTGTTGGCAAACTCCTTGTCGTCTTTGATGCCGTCCGACTCCTGTCTGGCGGCTGAGAGGTAGTAACCCACCTGGCCCAGGGCCCCGGCAATCTCGCCCGAGTAGTCCTGGCTGTTATATTCCCCGTAGGAGCCGCGAACAGAACCGCTGGGCCGGCTGGACTCGCCAGTGTCTTTGGTGATGATGTTGACCACCCCGCCCAGGGACGAGCCCCAGGTGGAACCGGCAGCGCCCTTGATCACCTCGATGCGCTTGATGATGCGGATGGGCACCATATTGGTAAAGGCCAGGTCGTTGGTGGCCTTGGAGATGCGGATGCCGTCCAGGTAGATGGCCACCTGGTGGGAGGAGGAGTCGTGGATACCCAGGTAGGCGGCGTTGTTGAAGTCTTTGCTGGCGTAGTCGACAGAGACCCCGGCTACCCGGTTGAGGAGATCATCGACCCCATGGGCGTTCATGCGCTCGATCTGCTCGGCGGTGATGATGGTGACATTTTCGGGGACTTGGGAGAGGGGTTTGGGGGCACGGGTGGCGGCTTCTACCTCTTGATTGTCTCCATAATAGAGGGCCAGAAATTCGTCGCCGTTGTCAAAATCCGGAGTGGTTTCCTCTTCGGCCCAGGCGCAGGGCGATATCCCAAGCAGCAGGGTCAGGGAGAAGGTAATAGTGTCCCTTTGGGTACTTTTTTTCATTTTTCCTCCTGGTATGCGTAACTGTGTACTAACTACCAGGAAAACGAGGGGGCCTGGCTAGCTAAAGCAGTTAATTCGTGTGGATATGGAAATTTAATCACCTGCGGAAAAGCCTACCATCTATAGAAAACAATCAAAAGCAAAAAAAAAATTTGGCAGGTGTGTGTGATATGGCGGGCTCTAAAGGATTATGTGCAATTGTTTGTAAAAAAGAGGAGTCTTACCTTGTTTTTCTCGCAAAAAAGGCTATCCTGAAACAAGAGAGTTCTGTTTTGAGAATCATTTGTATTTTCAGGAATTATTTAACAATTTTCCCTTGCCATCACCTCTTTGCAAGCTTTTTTCGATGAGACGATTTTTCCTCCTCACTTGTTTCTTCTTTTTTACCCTGATTGGACAAGCCTGGTCCTTTGAGGTCCTGGTACTGAAGTCCGGAGAGGCCGTTCCCTATGCGATCGCCGAGCAGGCCTTTTCTGAGCTGCTGCTGCCCGCCCTGCCCAGAAGAGGGATCAAGTCCATTGCCGAGAATCCCATCTGCATTTATACCATGAGAAAAGGCGAGAGCCGCTCTTCTGTGGCTCGGGTTATCGAGAAACAGCGGCCGGATCTGGTGGTGGCCATTGGTAAAAAGGCCCTGCAGTCCGCAGTGCTTACCGACAGGCCTATCGTTTATCTTCTTGTTCCACGGGCCCAGGCCATCCTGCCAGTGGGCCACCATGCCACAGGAGTCAGCCTGGAAAACAACAGTGGCAGCGAATTTGCCGAGATTCTGCGTCTCCTCCCTCACATTCGAAGGGTGGGTGTGGTCTATGATCCCGGCAGGACCGAAGCCCTGATTCGTCAAACAGTGGCGGCGAGGCCGGAATTGACCTTTTTGCTCAGGCCTGTCAAGAGCGCCCGGGATGTGGCTGGGCAACTGGAGAGTCTCAAGGGGGAGATTGATCTTCTCTGGATGGTCCCGGATCTCACCGCAGTTTCCCCTCAGACTGAGCAGAGTTACTATAGCTTTTCTTTAGCAGAGCAGGTCCCTCTTTTTAGTTTTTCAGCAAAACACCTCTCACAAGGTGCCACCCTGGCTGCCAGCTTCGACTGGAAAGAGATAGGGAAACAGGGCGTTGATCTTGCCCTGCAGGTGCTCTCCGGGATTGCCCCGGAAGATATTGCTCCTGTGCAACCGGAAAAGGTGAGTATCAGAATTAATGAGAAGACGGCCCGGAAAATCAACCTTCAATTCCCACTGCCTGTTCAATAGCTATGCTTGAAATAATAAAAAAACTGAAGAGAAGTTATAATACCAGAATTCTCCTGGTCTTTATTGGAGGTATGGTGTTTCTGGCCATTGGCCTTGATCTCCTTTTTATCCATATTCAACGCAAGAGTTATACCGATCATACCCGGCATAGTGGGTTGGCCACGGCAAGATTGCTGGCACAGGCTGTTCAAGTTGGCGTTTTTGCCGAAACGGCGAGTATGATGAGGCCGGTAGTGGATTCTCTGCTGCTGCAGGAAGATATCTATCGGGTGGTTGTGTTAAATGGGCAGGAAAAAGTTCTTCTGGACAGGCAGATAGGAAAGACGATCCAAGAGGAAGAGGACGACTCTCTGCTGCAGTTGGAAACTGTTCGCAGGGAAGGGAATAATTTCCTCAACATGAAGCACTCCTTTGTCTTCTGGTGGCCGGTGATGAGCAGTGTTGCCTACAGTGGTGAAGATGAGCTCTATTTTTTGGATGAGGAGTCTGAGACACAGGAGAAGAAACTTATAGGCTGGGTGGCCGTCTCTACTTCCAAACAACAGTTTCATGTCGAGATACGGCAGCTTATTCTGCGTACAGGAATGCTGGTGGCCGCTGTCCTTTTTCTGGCTATTTTTTGTACAGTGGCTCTGCTCAATAAGATGATGCATCCCCTAAAGGAACTGGTGGCCAAGGTTGGAAATGTTGGCGAGAGTGACGAGGAGAGGGGGGACATCGGCCTTCTCGACACCACCTATTCCACGTTGCTTGAACGTCTGGAGCAATCTTTTTCCACCATTGATGAACTGCGTCTGAATCTGGAAAAGAAGGTAAAGGAACGGACCAGCGAACTGGCAATGGCCAATAAGGATCTGGAATGGAAAAAAGAAACGTTAAAAGAGAGTAATGCCAGCCTGGAACAGGCCCTGGAGGAAACGAAAGAGGCCCAGGCGCAGCTCATCCATTCCGAAAAGATGGCAGCCCTGGGGCAGCTGGTAGCTGGTGTGGCCCATGAAGTGAACAATAATATCAATTTTATTGTCACGGCAGCGCCTGCCCTGGAGAAGGTTCTTGAGGGGATCAAAAAAATTACCGATGTGTATCATGAGGCAGGAATTCAGGAAACGGACAGGGAAATGCTTGCGGCCCTGAAACAGGCAGAAGAATTGAGAGAGGAGTTGGGGATTGATACCCTCTACAAGAACATCGATCTGGTCCTCAATTCAATCCGTGAAGGCTGCTCCCGCAGCGTCAAAATAGTGTCTGAGCTTACTTCTTTTTCGCGTCAGGACAGCGATGATTTAAATGAATTTGATGTCAACGAGGCCATTTTCTCCAGCTGGAAGTTTGTGGATACCAGATATAAGGGGAAGGTGCGGCTGGAGACCGAACTGGGGAAGGTTCCTCTGGTGACGTGTGCAGGCGGAAGGATTAGGCAGGTGTTTCTTAATATTATGAATAACGGTGTCCAGGCCATAGCCGAGGCAGGGGGCACCCTCACTGTGACAACTTTTAGTGATAAGGAGATGGTTAATGTTCGTTTTGGCGATACCGGCCACGGAATAGCCAAGGAGGATCTGCCCAGGATTTTCGATCCTTTTTTTACCAAAAAAGAGGTGGGGCAGGGTACGGGCCTGGGGCTGGGGATATGTTACAAGATTATGGCACGACACCATGGCAAGATCCGGGTGGAGAGTGGTAAGGGGAGTGGAACCGCCATCACCATCAGTCTTCCCATTCATGCGGACGGGGGAACTCGGCCTGAATGTGAGTTGAGTCTGATTTCCCTGTAGGTTGGGATCCACTTCGCTCTCCTGAAAGCGCAATCAGGGGCTGTAAGATTGGCCATGTTATTTCATTACAGGCCCTTAGTAGGTTGGGTTAAGTGAGCAGCTTCCGCCTTATTTAGTTGGGTTCGCTTATTCTTTGCAAACTCAACGTGTTGAGGCTCGCCGGTGTCAGCGAACCCAACAAACGTTACGCTTATAATCCGCTTAACCCAACCTACACAGTGTTCAAGGAGAGTGAAACGGGTACCTTGCCCAGTGGTTCTCGGTGGTGATGGATTTGACTTGTTTCTTTCGAGTTTGATATACTTATCGTTAGAGGTTTTTGTATGAAGGCCACCTTGCAAAATTTCCTTTTCGCCCATACTCTTTGTTATGATGAAAATTTTATCCTCGGGAGATCATACATATGCCTAAAGTAAAATTTCCCTCATGTCTCGATTTTGAACAAAAGTTCTAATTTTTCAAGGTACCCTAAAATCAAAATAATAAGGAGTGACAGATGAGTGATGATAAGCGTGGTTTGGAGAACCTGAAGGAAAGCATAGAGCAGATGCGGGATGAGATCAAACTCAAGGCCCATCTGGGCCAGGCAGAGGCAAAAGAAGAACTGGAACATCTGGAAAAAAAGTGGGATAGTTTTCTCTCCCAGTATAAACCATTCACTGCCGAGGCGGGCAAGACCGCTGGAAATGCAGGAGCTGCTCTGTCCCTTGCAGCAGAAGAGCTCAAAAATGGATATAAACGGCTTCGCAAGCTGCTGTAACGGCGTTGTATGGCCTGACAATACGTATCCTCAATGCGGGAGACAGATCGAATTTTTTTACAAAGGTAGGGGACAGAATTTTTTTCGTGACTTTTTGCGAAAATCATTCTGTCTCCCGGCAGCGAAAGAAAAATAAAATCAGTCCCCTCGTTCACATTCCCTTGCCACAAAGTCATTCCCGCGCAGGCGGGAATGCAGAGTATTTGGCAAGATCTTCTAGATTCCCGCTTACGCGGGAATGACACCGAGATGAGTTGAAAGTCAGTGGTAATCAGATAAGAAAAAGACAAGTAATTGTTTCATGAAGGGGCTGGGGGCTGAAGGAAAAGAGGGTACCCTTAAGTTGAAATAAGTGTTGTTTTTTATCCAGGCAGGGCAAAACGCCATCCCATTGTATTGGGAGTCTTCAGTCCATGTACCCTGAATAGTTACGACAAGTATAGTGTAATCAACGTCTGTGGACGTTGGTTGTTAACATGACCTCTCAACCTTGATTCCGATTATGCCTCGAAACATTACAAGCTGTTTTCGTCTTTTTTCGTTTATTCTTTTTTTCACTATTCTTCTTGGCGCCTGCAGTGAATCGGACCTTCCGTATGAGTGTACCGATATTCTGGGGTGTGTCAATGTAGAGCCGGGAGAGGCGGTGAAAATCGGGGTGCTGCAGGCCTTGAGCGGCGAGATAGCGCCTCTTGGTCAGGCACAGATTAGAGGGCTTGAGCTCGCCCTCGATACGAGGAATAAAAAGATTCTGGGGCACCCTGTTGCTCTGCAGGTCGAGGATACCGGCTGTACTGCAGAAGGCGGTGCCAATGCCGCCCTCAAAATAATCGCTGACCCGCAGATTGCTGCTATATTCGGTACCACCTGTTCAGGTGCTGCAGCTACTGCTGCAAAAGCCATGTCGGATGCCGGATTAAGCATGGTTTCCGGAAATAATTCCGCACCCTTTCTTACCTCTATTGCCGGGAAGCAGGCTCCCAACTGGCAGCCTGGCTATTTTCGCACTGCAACAAATGAGGAAAATGCCGGCAAGGTTGCCGCAGCCTACGTCTATCAGCAGCTTGGCCTTCGCAGGGCGGCCACCATCCATGACAATGATATTTACACCAAGGGCTTAACTGAGAGCTTTACAAAGGCCTTTGTGGAACTTGGCGGCACGATTGTTCTTGAGACAGCCATTAACAAAGGGGATAGTGAAATGACCCCGGTGTTAAAAGCTGTTGTTCACTCCAAGGCAGAATTGCTCTTCTTTCCGCTTTTTCAGCCTGAGGGAAATCATATCCTGCTTCAGGCCCGCAAAATTTCAGCCCTTGATGACATACTCCTGATCAGTGACGGGGCATTGATTGAAGAGACTTTTCTTGCAGCCGTGGGAGAGGCGGGCAAAGGGATGTGTTTTGTCGGACCCTCGCAGCCCAGTGGCCCTGCTGTGGAAGAACTGACCATTGCCTATAGAGCAAAGTATAAAGAAGAGCCGGCGGTGAAATACTTTCTCAGTGCCTATGATGCTGCCAAGCTTCTTTTTCATTCCATAGAGCAGGCTACACTCCGGGAAGAGGACGGAACGCTGCATATCAGCCGCAGCACCTTGCGGGATATCCTCTATGCAACCAGGGAATTTGAAGGAGTCACAGGTGTTTTGAACTGTGATCAGTTCGGGGACTGTGCCAGACCTTCTTTTCATGTCCTGCGTCTGGATGAGCCTTCTCTTGGGCTTCGTGGATTGGAAGAAAATATTGTCTTTCCAGCACCTTTGAAAAACAGCAAATTGATTCAGTGAAAAGGCGGCCACCATGAAAACGATCAAGTCGAGTTGGAGCAGGCTGGGAATCAGCAGAAAATTCACCATTGCCTTTAGCCTTCTGCTCTCTCTTATGCTTCTGATCGCGGCTACCGCTTATCTTTCCTATTTGTTCATGCGCAGTGCCGAAGAGGATATTCGAAGAAGTACGGAGGTTGGGCAGCAGGTTATGAAAATGGATCGGGGCATGGAGAGGGCACGTCGATTGTTGGGCGATTTTTTCATGCACTATCAAAGTATTGGTCTGCAACAGGCACACGAACAGTACGCGCAGCCGTGCGTGCGTCAGATTGCTTATGTCATATTAATCAGCAGCGATCTGAAAGAGAATCTCTTCAATTCACCGCTCAGCACCAGATCAACTATAAAGCAGATCGATGTCAATCTCTATCTGGCTGCAGCCAAACGATTTGCAGATACTTCCATTGAAGCCGTGGAGTTGATCTCAAAACGGGCAGCTCCGAAAAGAGGTTTGGAAGCACAGATGCAAACGCTTGCCCTGCAGTTGCAGGACGAATTGAAGTCACTCCATGCCCTGCAGGATCAGCATATCAGGGCCTATGCGTTTTATAGAGAGTATTTGATCAGCCGACAGCGTTTTCACATGCAATCTGCCTTTAACGGTATGCATAGCTTAGGGAATGCCCTGGCTCTGGAAGAAGGGTTAGAGCCGGTGCAAAAGAACAGGATGTTGAATCAGCTTGATTCCTGGTCTGTCCTGGCAGAAGAGCTCCTGGCAGTGGATCTTGAGATAGTCGGAAAGAGAAGGGATTTTTCCATGCAGGAGCAGATTGTTACACCTGTTTCCAATACCTTGATTGAGGCTTCACGGATGGAAGTGGTGCAGGCACAGCAGCGAACCGATCGGGTCTATCAGCTGGCCAGCATTATTATATTGACCATAGCGCTGATTGCCATCCTGACCATGCTTGTTGTTGCCAGGCTGCTGCATAATACTATTACCAAAAATATTCTCAGCTTGACTGAATCGGCCCGCGAACTTGGCAGAGGGAATATGGATGTTCGGGCCAGGGAAGAGAGTGAAGATGAACTGGGACAGCTTGCCCGTATTTTCAATACCATGGCTGCTCATTTAAAAGATCTGGTGCATAACCTGGAACAGAAGGTAGCTAAGCGTACTGCGGAACTCTCTGAAAGCGAGGCGCGCTTTCGCCATATTGTCAGTGACCTGCCCAAGATTGGCGTGCAGGGATATGACCGCGAACGAAAGGTTATTTTCTGGAACCGCGCCAGTGAGATGATGTATGGCTATAGTGCGGCTGAGGCATTGGGGGCAAAACTGGAGGATCTGATCATTCCTGCGCCCATGAGAGAGGAGGTTGTTCATGACATCTGTAACTGGTATGAAAATGATATTTGCGTGGCGGCCTCCGAGCTTACGTTACGGCATAAAGACGGTACTGAGGTGTCGGTCTATTCCAGTCATGTGATGTTGGTCACCAGTCAGGGTGAAAAAACGATGTACTGTGTTGACCTGGATCTCGCTGATCTGAAACAGGCCCAGGTAATGGAACAGAAGAGTGAAGCATTCTACCGCCAGCTTTTTGATCACTCCAGCAGCGGTGTGGCGGTATTTGACGCCGTTGATGATGGCCGGGATTTTATTATCAGGGATTTCAATCATGCCGCTGAAGAGATAGAGGGAGTCAATCGGGCCGAAGTGCTTGGCCGCAGAGTGACGGAAGTCTTTCCGGGCGTTAAGGATTTTGGCTTGCTGGATGTTTTTCGTCGGGTCTGGCAGAGCGGTGAGCCGGCTCATCATCCCGTTTCTTATTATGAAGATGACCGTTTACAGGGGTGGCGGGAAAATAAAATCTACAAGCTCCCTTCAGGCGAGGTGGTCACTGTGTATGATGACATTACCAGCCAAAAACAGGTGGAAGAAGAAAAGCTGGCAGTGGAAAAAAGTTTGCAATGGGCCAAGAAGATGGAGGCCATCGGACTCATGGCCGGCGGCGTGGCCCATGACCTCAATAATATTCTCTCCGGTATCGTCGGCTACCCCGAACTTCTCCTTCTCCAGCTTCCCGAAGACAGTGAACATCGTGCACCCGTCAAAGCCATCCAGGAATCGGGGGAGCGGGCCGCAGTGGTGGTTGAAGACCTGCTTACCTTGGCCCGTGGTGCGGTCAGTTTCCGGACTGTAGCCAGTTTGAACAGTCTGATTGAGGAATATCTGGTTTCTCCGGAGTACCAGCATCTGCACTCTCTTCATCCGCAGGTTACATGGCAGAAGATATTTGTTGATAATCTTCCTGATATCTCCTGTTCACCGGTTCATATTAAAAAGTGTGTTATGAATCTGGTGACAAATGCTGCTGAAGCCATAGATGGGCCGGGGAATGTAATGATTAAGACCTCAAGTCTGGTCCCGGATCAGCAGTGGGCCAGGGAGAATGGACTGGAACAGGGGCAATATGTCGTTCTCACCGTAACTGATACGGGAGCAGGTATTGCAAAAGAGTGTATCGAGCATATTTTTGAGCCGTTTTTTACGAAAAAGGTGATGGGGAGAAGTGGAACAGGTCTTGGATTGGCAGTGGTCTGGAACACTGTCAAGGAACATAACGGTACCGTGAAGGTGACGAGCAGTGATCAGGGGACCACTTTTGAACTGTTATTTCCTGCCGCCGAAGAGGTGGTGAGCAAAACAGAATCGACCGGGCAGGAAGAGCAGAAAGGCAATGGGGAGAAGATTCTGGTTGTCGATGATGAACCTCAAATCCTTGATATCGCTTCCAGTATGCTTGAGGTTCTCGGCTATAAAGTTGTTTGCGTGTCTTCAGGAGAAGAGGCGGTTAGCTATCTGCAGGATCACTGTGCAGACCTGGTGGTGCTTGATATGCTCATGGAGCCGGGTATCAACGGCCGTCAGACCTATGAACAGATTCTTCAGCGTCATCCTGGACAGAAAGCCATAGTGGTGACCGGGTATGCTGAAAATGATGAGGTTAAGGCTACGCTGCAGCTCGGTGCCGCTGAATATATTAAAAAACCATACTCCATGGAAGAATTCGGTCGAGCCGTGCAAACAGGTTTGAAGAAGGAGTAGCTTCATTGAGCTCAGCTTTCTTTTCTGCAGTGTGATGCCTCTTGTTAAGGGGCAATCCATCCAAAACGCTTGAAAAAAAAGATCGTTGTCTATAAGCTGACAGTGGAATAGATAGGTACCCTTCACTCTGTTTTCTGCCAACTCGCTGATTTATGCGGGAAATGAGCGGGAATCAGGCACTCCTTCAGCTTTATCGATTAGTCTATGAATGATTCTTTAGATCTCTGGAAATTACTGGCCGGCCTCGCTATCTTCCTCTATGGGATGTTTCAACTCGAAGATTCCATTAAAGCCATGTCGGGCAGGGCTTTTCGTAAGATGATCAGGTATTATACCGATGGTCGCCTGCGCTCCATCGGCAGCGGTGCTTTGATCACCGCCATCCTTCAGTCCAGCTCGGCGGTGTCCCTGATGGTCCTTGCCTTTGTCGGGGCCGGGGTGATGACCATGGAAAACGGGATCGGAGTGATGATGGGTGCCAATATCGGCACCACCTGCACTTCCTGGATTGTGGCCGTATTCGGTTTTAAGATGAAGATTGAGAGTTTTGCTCTGCCCCTGATTGCAGGCGGTGGTCTTGTTTTCATCATCTTTGGCCCATCTTCAAAGCTTTTTCAAGGGAGCAGGCTGCTGATCGGTTTCGGCTTTCTCTTTCTCGGTCTCGATTTTATGAAGACCAGTGTGGAAAACTATGCCCAGTATATCGATCTCAGTTCCATTGCTGATTATGGCCTCTGGCTCTATCTCCTCTTCGGTATTCTGATCACTGCCCTCATGCAGTCGAGCTCCGCCGCCATTGCCATCGTTCTCACAGGCCTCAGCAGTGGGTTGGTCAGTTTTGATACCTCAGTGGCCATGGTGATCGGTGCCAATGTGGGTACCACGGTTACCGTCCTCCTTGGCTCCATTGGTGGCACACAATCTAAAAAACGGGTGAGTATCAGCCATCTTGTTTTTAATGGGGTGACCGGCATTATTGCCTTTGCTGCTTTGCATCCTCTGGCTAACCTGGTGGCCTATTTTATTGATACCTCCACCAACGCGGTCATGGCCCTGGCTCTCTTTCACACCCTGTTCAACCTCATTGGCGTGATAGTCTTTTTTCCCTTTATCGGACTTCTTGCTCGTTTTTTGATTCGGACCTTTCCAGATCGCAAGGAGGTCCTCACCGTCTATCTCAAAAATACACCCACGGAAGTCACGGATGCGGCTACCGCCTCCCTGCGCAAGGAAATCATTCATCTTTTTGAGGAGTGTCAACTCTACGGTCTCAGGACTTTTGGGATTGACGACAAACTGGTCTTTGATCACAGCTTGCCATTTGAAAAAAATATGGCCAAGCCCAAAAATCTCCCAGGTTTTTATGAGAACGTGAAGCTTTTGCACGGAGAGATTATCGAGTTTTATGCAAAGCTCCTGAACGCGAAGCTTGATGAGGGCGAGGCCAAGGAGTTGGAACGGATGATTTATGCCTCGCGCAATATCATGAACTCCATCAAAAACATCAAGGGGCTCAGGCATGATCTGGACGAATTCGATGCCTCGGATAATGAACATCTGAATCGTCAGTATAAGCTGTTTCGCCGTCGCTTAATGGAACTGTATCACGATATCAACCGTTTTCTTGAACTCGGGAACCTGCAGGAGCAGTATCACAGCCTGTTACGGACTGTGGTGCATATTGAACAGATGGATAAACGGCTCCTGCACACGGTGATGAAGACTGCTGCCGATGGAGACATCAATGAACTGGAGATTGCCTCGCTGCTCATGGCCAATCGTCTTTTCAGTCAGTCCTGCCGTCTCCAGGTTTTTGCCTTAAAAGACCTTCTTCTCAGCGAAAAAGAGATCCGTGAGTTTGACCAGGCCATGGACATGAAAGAACTCCTGGATGAGGAGCAGGAACGACCGCAGAAAGTTGTGCAGAGTGAAACTCATTAGAGGCTGGGCACGTGGCGCAACTAGGCTGAACCAAGCCTTAGGGCCTGTAATGAAATAACATGGCCAATCTTACATCTTATCTTCGGGCCAGGTTTGAATGCGGCTCAATCGCAAAATCCTCAACATAGCTCTACTATGCCTGCGGTTTTACTCAATCACCGCCTCCAAACCTGGCACAAATCTAAGCGTAATCTCAGTCATGTTATTTTCTTACAGCCCCTTACGTTTTTTTTACTGTTTCGCTTCTGTTTCGTTATGATTTTCTGATTCCGACATCCTTCTGGCCACCTTGCAACATTGCCTTTTCGCCCAAACTCTTCGTTATGAGATAAGTTTTATCCTCGGAATATCAAATATATGCACCCCGAGGGCACTTGTACTCGTAGTTAGGGGGATTCTTGCAGGGCACCTGCGGTAAAATTTATTTTAAAGTTGAAAACCTGGTCTTCTAGGCCAGGTCAGAGTAAACTGGCTTAGCCGTTTTTGTTGTAATGTACCTCTTCATTTTCTTTGTTTGCTCAAAGAAAACGAAGCAAAAGAAAGAGCCCCCGTGTCCCTGGGTCCTTCGGACTTCCTTGCGCTCCTCGAAGTTGCCGGGAGTTTGAAAACTCGCTTCGCTCAGACAGTTCAAACTCCTTAATCGGCATCTTCTGTGGTGCTCAGCCAGGGCCAATGGGAAGAGATAGGACAAGCCCCCTTCCAGGGGCCATCAAGGCCGGGTCCTCTGGGCCCGGATTTTTACCTCATGCCTCGATTTTGAACGAAAATTCTAATTTTTCAAGGTACTCTTCTATGGGTGCGGCATCATTTTCTTGGGGTTGGAGAGTGTGACGCTTAGTTCTTTCTCCTCAGGATTCGCCCCCTCTTTCTCCCTCAAAATTGTGATCTTGAGTTGATCACCTGGTTTGGAATCCATCATCAGGACGCCGATATCTTCCATGTTTTTTACCGGCTGGCCCTGTACAGAAAGAAGAATATCATTTTTTTCAATCCCGGCTTCTCCGGCCTTCCCGGTGGGACTGACGCCTGTGATCCGGAGGCGGAGCTCACCGTTGTGCTCTTCGGGATTGAGTGCTATGCCTATTTTACCCTTGGCCTTCAGGAAGCGAGGTTCGGCCAGAAAAAAGAAATCTGCATATTGTTCGGGGTGGGCGGGGGGATTGTCGCTATAGAGATTCAGCACTGAGGCCTGTTTCAGGGGCAGACGACGAAGTACCCGCGGGGGGATGCCTGAATCTTTACGGGTATGCTGAGCGCCGGCGATAACCACGAGCGTTTTGTCGGGATTGTCCCTGAGAATGCGAATAATATTTTCGGCCATGGACTCATCCCAGATGGCCTGGGACTGGACAAAACCGGCAAGACCCTTGCCCTGGCCATGGGGGACGTCGGCATGGAAGCCGTGGATCAGGCGTAAACGTTCGACATAGCCATCCAGGGAAAGATCCCGGTCTGAGGCAATATTCTCATTTTGCTCTTCAGTCAGGCCATCGGTGTTGCCCTCTGCAAAGACGTTTTTCACGATTGCCCGGTCTACATTGATTCCGTATACCGGGATTTTGTGGCGGCGGCAGAAATTGAAGATGGGTCTGAAGAGTCGCCAGTCGTGGCGCCAGACCTCGAACCAGCGAGAGGCCCGGAGGAACTCTGTTTCCTCCATCTCCTTTTTTTCTAAAACATAGGTGTCAAGGGCCTGTTGACTTGATTGTGGAAACATCTCCATGGCGATGGCAAGATCAAGCCCTTTTTTCTGTAAGCCCTGAATGATTCGCAGCTGGAGGAGGTGGTCGGCCAGGGAGTCGTGGGTTTCACCAAGGTAGATAACGCGATTTTCGGCAAGTGTTGTAAGGATTTGATCGAAACTTTCAATGGGCCTGGTTTGTCCCCCATTGGGCAAAGTTTCCAGCAGGTAGTCAAGGCCGTTATCGCTGGCAGCGATCTTTTTTGTCTCTATTTTTCCCTGCAAAAAGGAAAGGGAAGAGTATTTTCCGTAGTGGCTCAGTTTGGATAGTACTCTTTTTGTTTCTTCCGTACTGGTGCTACTCACCAGTGCGATGACCTCTTTGTCGTTCAGTGGATTGCTTTGTACCAGAAGGTCGAAACCTTCTGCTGCCTGGGGTGAATCGCCGAAGAGGGAGCGCCAGGCCGGACCGCCTGCGCCAAGAAAGAGAATGGAGTTTTCAGAAAGTTGTTGATTGGTGACGGACTCGCTGTCGGCGATGGACCATCCCTGGTTCTCTGCCCAGTGAATAAAGGGGGTAAGGGGAGCTGCCGCTTTTTCCGATTCCAGAAGAATCAGCTTGTTTTGGGCACCGATAAAGCGGGACCATACTGGAGGAAATTCCGCTGAAGTGAGTGTCCTGAAGAGATCAAACTCGGGATCCAGGGCAATGGAGAGAGGAGGGCCGGGCAGGGACAGACTGATTTTTGTCTCCTGTTCCGTGATCTCGCGGACAAACCTTTTCTCCCCTGCTGCGGTTTCGACCAGGATTGGCACCTGCAGGGAATACGGTTGAGGCGTGAGTTGTTTTACGGTGAAATGGAGGAGGGAACTGTCCTGTCTGTCTTCGCTGCGGAGTTCTTTGACGACAATCTCGGGCGTATCCGTTCTTGTGAGCTGTTGGAAAAAGAACGGTTTCAGGTCTTTTCCGGAGGTGGCTTCAAAGACCTTTCGGATGTCTTCCCAGGAGGCGGGACGTCCCTGAAAGGTGGAGGCGAAGAGGCGGATTCCCTGAGAAAAATATTCAGGCCCAAGGAGTTGTTGCAGCTGGTGGAAAAGCATAGCTCCACGATTATAGCCCACCGCCCGTATTGCCTTGGCCGTGGCCTGCTGATGGCTGGCGGAGTGGAAATCCTGAAGGGAGATGGCTGAGCCTGGTTGAACATAACTCTGGTAGTTGATAAGACCGGATTTGCGATGGGCAGCGCTTTCTCCCCGGTCGTCGGCGTAACTGAAGTCGGCAAGATAACTGGTCAGTCCTTCACACCAGTTCCCTGAGTCGTCTGCCACCTCGATACTGTTTCCGAACCAGGAATGGACGATTTCATGCCCCAGAGAGGTCTCTTTGATAAAGGGCAGGCGGAGGACCATCTGCCCCAGGAGGGTAAATGTGGGCATGCCGAAACCACTGGGCAATCGATTACTGACAATTGCATAGTGTGTATAGGGAAAGGGGCCTATCTCTTTTTCATAACGGAGGAGATAGGCCTTGGCTGCATCCAGGTAGCCCTGGCTCAAGGGTTGATCTTCAGGGAAAAACCAGGTGGAGAGGATGAGTCCTTTTCGTACCTCTTCCTTTTTCACCTGGTAGGGCCCGGCAGCCAGGTGAATTGACTGTACCGGCTGGGAAAAGGAGGTAGTCATTTTGCCATCTTCCTGTGGGTTAGGCAGGGTGTCCGATTCTGAGATCCCCGAAAAGCCGGAGGGAAGGTCGGCAGAGAGCGAGAACAGCATCTCTCGACTCGGCAGGGGGTGCCAGGCAGAAGTGAGGACAATACCATCGGGGCTGATCAGGTTGTCACCGGAGCCGGGAGGGATCTGTAGAGAGTAAGAGATGGTGATCTGCTGGCTGTTTCTGGCAGCATGCATGTGCAAGCTGTCTCCCTCAGGGAGCGGCAGTGAAAAGGGGGGATTTCCTTCCTCTTCAATGATCACCTCGTCGATGTCGAGTCCGCCTGTATACAAGTGCCATTCTTCCCCTGCAGGAAGGGCAATGTTGGCCTTTGCCTGCAAGCGATGTTCGTCAGGTTGAAAACTGACATCAAGGTGATATCGGGGGGAAGCGGCCATGGCCAGGCTGCTGCAGCAGAGGGTGGACAAAAAGAGAATTCCCCAGAAGAGAGGGGAGAGAATGGAATGCTGGATGGTGAAAGCTGTGCTCACATCTTCCTCCTTGGACAGGAATATGGTAGAGTCCGGTATGGTCTGGGAGGATAATCTCCCGGTTGACCGCATCAGTGTTAATGTCACTATATCATATCAATTTTTTCTTCCCATACAAAGATCGATTTTAGGGCCCATGCATATCAAACTTGTTGCCATTAATGGCCGTTTTACTCATTCATCCCTTGCTCTTTTTCACGTACGGAACGAGTTGGAAGAGCAGTGTCCGGGGGTCTCCACGGAAATTCTGCAGCTGACTATCCGAGATCCCTATTATGAGGTGCTCCTGCATCTGAACCGGAATCAGCCTGCAGCAATCTTTTTTTCAGCAGCCGTGTGGAATTCCGAGCGTGTGCAGGAGCTGATCTGTGATCTTCACTCGCTGCTGCCGTCCTGTCTCCTGGTGGTTGGTGGACCCCAGGCCGAGGTGGTGGGCAATAGTCTTGAGGGGGGAATTTGTACCGTGGTGCGTGGGGCCGTGGAGGCCGTGGAGAGGGAATTTTATGACGATCTGCTGCGGGGAGGCCTGAAACCTCGCTATGGCCAATCGTTTTTTCACATGGCCGAAAAACGTTTTTCCTCCCCTTACCGGGATGAGGATTTCAGCAGTCACTTGAAAAACCGTAATATCTACTATGAAAGTTCCAGAGGCTGCCCCTTCTCCTGTACCTACTGTCTCTCTTCTGCAGAGCATGGCATTGTTCACAAGGAGTTGGCCCAGGTGCGCCGAGAGCTTGATCAGATCATGGAACATAAACCGAGAGTTCTGCGTTTTGTGGATCGCACCTTTAATGATCTGCCGGAACGGGCACTGGCTCTGTGGCAGTTGGTTCTTGAGTATGATTCTGATGCGCTTTTTCATTTCGAGGTTGCCCCGGATCGTTTCAGTGAGGAGATGTTTGCTTTTTTGGCCACCATTCCCTTGGGCCGTTTTCAGTTTGAGATAGGCATTCAGTCTACCCATGAACCGACACTTGGTGCCATAAAGCGCAGGATTGATCCCCATGTCGCTGCCGAGACCGTGTCCCGGCTCGCAGCTTTAAACACTATTCATCTCCATGTTGATCTGATCCTCGGGCTCCCGTATGAGACGAAAGAGAGTTATCTGCAATCCTTTGCTGACGTCTTTGCTATGGGCTCCCATTATATTCAGATGGGGCTTTTGAAACTGCTGCCTGATACGGCCATCAGTCGTGATGCCCAATTGTTTGATTACCGGTCCTGCAGCAGGCCTCCTTATGCGGTCCTGGCAAACCGGTGGCTTGACCCGGAGTGTCTGCAGGATCTGTATTGGTTTTCCGAGTGTGTGGAGAAATTTTATAACAACAGATATTTTCCGTCCCTGTGGAACTATCTGCGCAGGAGGAATGAGGAGAGTATCTCTTTTTTCAGTAATCTGGTTAAGCTCTCCCATGAATATGGGCTTTTTCATCTGGCTGTGACGCAGGAACTCCTGTGTACCATCATCACCGCCTCCCTTGAAGGGCGGGAAGACAGGTCACTCATCTTACAGTTACTATCCTATGATTGGCTGCGCTGCGGTTATCGAACTCTTCCTCCATGTCTTAGTGCTGCAGAGGATAGTGAAAAAAAAGAGACCCTGAAAGACAAACTGTATCACCAACTGCCTCCGGATCTTCCCGGTCTCTATGAAAAAAAAGAGAGGAATCGATTTTTCAGGCAGTCTGTTTTTCATAGCTTTTCTGCAGCTTGTCTGCAGGAACTGGGGGTTGCAAAGGAAGGGTCCGGCTCTCTTGTTTTTCTGCAGGAAAGAGAGGCCACTCTGCTGCGCTTAAATCGGGCGCTCCTCATTCTTTCCTCTACCTTGGATAATAGTTGAGGGAACTTTTAAGGTACCCCTTAAGGCTATCGTTTCGCTTACTGGTGAAAAGGTGTGTTGTTGCAGAGGGTAGAAACACAACAGGCCCAGATCAATGTATTGATCTGGGCCTGTTGTGTTTGGTTCAGGAGTGTGTAAAGAGGAGTCTCTGTTACTTTATTCCGTCAATCCTTGGTGGTATGACAGACAAAACATCCGGTGCCTCCGACTCCGCCGTCGGCTATCATGGTAGAGTAATCCCAGCGCAGCATAGATGGGTAGTCGCTGGCATGCGATACGTGGCAGGAGAGGCACATAACCGCATCGGAACCCGGGGTGACAACAGCACTGGAGGCATCTGGTACACCCGTAGTTCTGCCGATCGGACTCCCGACGTCATAATTGGTATAGGCGGCATATTCGCCGGATGATGGGAGTGCCAGGTCAGTTGGGTGGCGGATAAAGGGTGAAGCGGCCACAGCTCCTATACCATCGGAAGTGCTCGTCTCAAGGGTGTGAAAATTTCCGTGACAGCTGGCACAGTACTGGCTCATGGTTCCATCAGGAGGTTCGATACCATTGGTGGCACTATGGCAGCTGAGGACGGATCCTCCACTACAGCCCAAGGCAACCGGGGCCGTCAGGGCTAAATATTCATTGTGGACGCTGGCACTGGCATTTTCTTCCCAGTCCACATTTTCATAGCCCATGACCCCGAAAAGAAATCGATAGCTGTTGGCCGGTTCATCGGCAATATCCATTTTGCCGTCCAAATTCTTGTGATGGGCTCCACGGATTCCTTCTTTGGATGCATCGCCTGCAAAGCGATAACCGTGGCAACCGTTGGTGCCGGCACAGGTGAGATTGTCGGTGTTGACAATATATCCGTTGTCATGGAATGCTTGGCCAATACCACCTGGAGGGGCGTACAAGACAGCATCGGTACCGGTGAGTGGTCCAATGTTATGTCCTTTTCGGTCAGAGGCTCCGCCTCCTTTAAATCCGGTGATGTAGGCAAAGTTGCCGGCAGCAAGATCGGTGCCGCCAGTATGGTAGACCTGTGGGAGCCTGCTGGTGCCTATGATCTCGATTGCACTGCTCCCTGCCTGGGCATGACAGCCAAGGCAGCTGCCGCGGGTCAGATTATCATTGGGAATGGCACTTGAATCAAAGTTCATGGGCTGACCGTCCTGACTGTTATGCATGGTGTGACAGTCAGCACAGTTACCGGTCATAAGCGCCTGCGCATCAGGGCTGAGGAACAGACCGACAAAGGTGACAAGTAACCCAAATTTGTAAAAAGTTGTTTTTCGTTTCCAGTAATTATCCTGTGTTTGCATAGCCCCACCCCTTTCCCTTGTAGTACCGTTGATCATCAAAAAAACGCTCTAAATCCTATACGTTAGATTGAATGCAAGCATCCCTGTTTTGTTTATATGCGCGTTATAATATGACTATAACTTTTTTTATCTTTTTTTCCAACAGTTATTGAAATTTAAATGTCGGTTTTGTAGTTATGTGTTTATCGATATATGGAATTCCTTGATACGATTCACTCTTTTGTCTTCAGGCCTACGTATTTTTTTTTCAGACTCTCTCGAGAAATAGTGCTCATAGCTTAGGTCGGGATAACAGGACGAAGGCAATGGAATCGGGCATCTTTTAGTGGCACCATTGAAAGGTTAGGCGGTTGCTTTTGTGTTACGCTGTCCTCAGCGGCCGGTTGGGTCGTTTTCCTGTGTGAAAAAGAGAGTATGTTTTTGTGAATGAATTGTGCCTTTTTGCTTCCTGTTTGTGCGCTGCATGATAAAAAAAATTAGCGAAAAAGTTCTGAGCTTTGTTACTGTTATTACGTTTGCACTGGCTCCTGTCAGGGGATGCAGGTGGATGGGAATGATGAAAGTTGTAATTGTTTCAGCTAATGGGAATGATATTCAGTGTTTTGTAATGGGCAGGGGACGGGAGGGGAGATGGAACAGGTTTTTGTTTTACAGAAGACCAAATGTCCTTGATGGGGTGGAAGGGCATGGATCTGCTTTTTTCGATAGATTTTTTGCTTCTTATAAGGATGGAAAATTGAGAGTGTCCGTTGTTATTCATTTTTAATGAATGGCCCAATAGTTATGCGAGGAGTGGCACATTGTGTTAGTTATGAAGTGCTTCTTTTTTTGCCCTTCCAGGAAGTGTTAGAGTTCATGCTTATCTATTGTTAAGTGAAAGGCAATATGCTTTCATTGTCATCCTAAACAGCTGTTACATTGATTTTACTTTGACCTGTTATTAAGTACTATTTTGTAATACAATTGCACGTGTCTTGTCTGTCATGTTTATGAAAGAATGGTTGATTGATGAGGGGAATCTGTTATGTTTTGATCACTGTTTCTCCCGCTGATTTGCATAAGGAGTATCAATATGTTTTTTAGAGTCATTGCTTTTATTGTAGGACTTATTTCTCTGACTGCCGGGCTGTGGAATTATGATAGTGAATTAACCACAGCACCTGTTCCGGTGGTGACCGGTGGCTTGGTTATGTTGATAGCGGTATTTAATCTTTTGCCCCAGGTTAAACGTTGTTCCTCTTGTAACAAAAAGATTCCAAAGAAGGTTGCCGCCTGTCACTTTTGTGGTGCTAAACAGCCGCCGCTGGATTCATGAGAAACGGCTGCTGTCCGTTTGCTGAAAAACATTTGGATGCCACTGAAAACAGGGGCATCTCTTTGTAACTGTGTTTTTTGTTGAGCTGGTATTTTCTTCTTTTGTCTGCTGCTATGTGGGCTGTCATCCCCACGTATTGAGTGATCCGAAAACAGCGGTCCCACTATTCCCTGAATTAAATTCTCAAAGAGTGCTGAATGATCACCTATTAGTGGATTTTTGTTTTTATTTTGCATATACCTTGAGTGTGACAAAAGAGTTTCTGATGACCATAAATCTTCAGGCCATCTCGGTGTCATTCCCGCGTGGACGGGAATCGAGGATGTTTTTCAAAATACTTCGGGTTCCCGTCTACGCCGGAATGGTTTTGTAGTAAGGGTATAGTGTCTATATATCAGTACGTTGCCAGGGGGCCATAAAGGAATATCTTGTTTTTTATGCAAACGAGTTGAACTCTTTTTGAACAGTAGTGCTTTCAGCTTGGTGGCATGTAAAAATTTTGCAGCAGGTAAGGGCGTGCGTAGAGAGATGAGTCATTCTTTCCGGCGACGTTGCTTTGCCGGGGAGAAAAGTATGACGTTGTTTCGTATCAAAACTATTAATGCTATTGCTCCGGAAGGACTGAAACTCCTGGGAGAGGAGTTTACGGTAGATCCAGGAGACGAGAATCCCCATGGCATTCTTGTGCGTAGCTCTCAGGTGGATGTGGAGGATTTTCCCGGGTTGCAGGCGATAGCCCGTGCAGGCGCCGGAGTAAATAATATTACCGTGGACAAGGCTACGGAAAAGGGGGTGTGCGTATTTAATACTCCGGGGGCCAATGCCAATGCCGTGGTTGACCTGGTCTTTCCCATGATTGGCATCTGGTTACGTAATATCTATCAGGGGATTGCCTTTTGTCGCTCACTTGCCGATGTGCCACCGGATAAGGTGAATGGGGAAGTGGAGAGTCGCAAGGCCGCCTTCCGTGGTGTGGAGATTGCCGGGAAAACTCTGGGTGTTATCGGCCTCGGACAAATAGGGGTGAGATTGGCCAATGGCGGTATACAACGGTACATGCAAGTCTATGGTTTCGATCCCTTTCCCAGTTTGGATAATATCCATAATCTCCTGCCGGAAGTGACCGTGACTCGTGCCATGCACGACACCTTAGCCCAGGCTGATATTGTTAGTCTTCATTTGCCCGTGAATGAGAAGACCACCGGTATGGTCAATACGGAATTTATTGGCAAGATGAAACCGGGGGCCATTCTGGTGAATTATGCCAGAGGGCCTATTGTGGATGAGGATGCAGTACTTGCTGCTTTGGATTCAGGACACCTGGAGGCCTTTATCTCAGATTTTCCCACTCCCGGCATTGTTAACCACGCTAAGACCCTGGTTACTCCTCATCTTGGTGCCTCTACTCAGGAGTCAGAAGGAAACTGTTCCTGTATGGCTGTGAAGGAACTGTCAGCCTATCTGCGTTACGGTAATATAACGCACAGCGTCAATTTTCCCAATATCGAGTCTATTCCGGCAGCCACTGTTCATACCCGTTTGATTATAATAAATAAAGATGTGCCGGGAATGATCGGTTTTGTCACTAATATCCTAGGCAATCACGGGATTAACATTGTCAGCTTCAAAAATGAGTCCAATGGGAAGGTTGGCTACAATATCATCGATGTTGAATCTTCTCTTGAGGACGATATTGTCGCAGAGATTGAAGCTAATGAAAATGTAACCAGGACCCGTCAAATTCAATTTGCCTAACAGGATTATTCAGGGTATTATTGATAGATAGCGGCTTTGTGGATGGCTCGGGATTGAATGTTTTGAACAGTCTCAGTGGAAGAAAATAGAATATTTTAAAATATCCTTAACGAACATGGAGAGAATATGAGTATCAGAGTACGTTTTATCGTGATAATTGGTATTTTGAGTACGTTGGCCAGTGTTGTGCTTGCTTATGCCAGTTATCAGTTCAGTGTTAAGAATGCCATGGAAGATGCCAAGACTCAGGGAGCCATTGTCTTTAACATGATTGATTCTTCCAGGATGTATTTTAAGAAATCCCAGCGGCCTCTGGTCGCTGAGTTGGTTGAGGATGATCGTTTTTATCCGGAGATAATGTCCGGATTTGTCATGACCCGTGGCGTGTGGGAAATTTTTGAGAAACGTTTTCCCGGATACGTTTTCAAGCAGGCTACCATTGATCCTCTGTATCCTCCTAATAAGGCTGATGCTGATGAGAAAGAACTCATCAAGTCTTTTGCGGATAATAAGGAAATGAAAAATACGGAGGGGGTTATGGCCAAAAACGGCAAACAGTACTATTATTTTGCCAGGCCGGTGGTTGTGGAAGGTCCATGTCTCCGTTGTCATGGAACGCCTGAGGAAGCCCCTAAGGATCAGATAGAAATTTACGGCATAGATCATGGGTATGACTGGAGTAAAGGGCAAGTTGTTTCCACATCCATTGTCTATGTTCCCTTGGAAAAAGCCATGGCAGCTGCGAAAAAAGCAGCTACTTCTCTGTTTGGCATGGGGGCCGCCGGTATCGTCATTCTCATGGGAGTGATCTGGCTCTTTCTTAGTAGTGGCGTGGTTGCTCCTTTAGCTAAGCTCCAGGAAAAGACTACTCAGATCAGCCTTGGAAAAGAGCTTGATGAGGAGATCGGTGTTCACAGTAAAGATGAGATTGGTGACCTGGCCAAGGCCATTGATCGATTACGTATCAGTACTGCTAAACTCCTGAAACGCTGTGCCGGGAAATAGGTGATAAAAAAAGCCGGAGGCGACTAAAGGTGGCCTAAAAGCTAAAGGCCACCTTGCAAAATTGCCTTTTCGCCCAAACTCTTCGTTATGAGAAAAATTTCATCCTCGGAATATCAAATATATGCTTGCGGTAAAATTTTTTTCATGCATCGATTTTGAACGAAAATTCTAATTTATCAAGGTACCCTAAAAGCAAAGCAAAGCAAAGCAAAGCAAAGCAAAGCAAAGCAAAGCAAAGGGGTGTTGGCGCAGTCGTTGCTGTCAACGCCCCTTTTTTTGTTTTCTGACTACCCACAAAGCTCAGTCGCTTTCTTGAGGCCATCTTGAATAATTCGTCGAAAGAGGGGACTGATTTTATTTTTCTATAACGTAGCCGGGAGACAGAATTTTTTTCGCAAAAAGCCACGAAAAAAATTCAGTCCCCTACCTTTGTAAGAAAAATTTAATCTGTTGTTATATGAAAGTGAAGAGGGTTAGGCTATGACTTTTGTAAACTCTTCCATGAATTCTTTTTCCAGTTCATAATCGTTGATTTCTTTGCAGAGTAACTCCGCGAGGGCGGGAAGGGTGTCTTTGGAAATTGCTCCCTGTTGAGCCCAGAGCTCTATGGTGTCCTTCATGACCGGCCCGGCAATGGGGCCGATGGCCATGGCTAACGAATCCTTGATCTGTTCCAGGATGGGAGCCATATCTGCGCCTATTTCTGCTTCTTTTGGTGGGGTCTGCGGCGGAGGCGGTGTGGACTGGGGTGCTGCGGACGCAGGTTGAGGCGGTGCTGCTGTCTGGGGGGCGGATGGTGTCATGATGGACTTGGCCATGGATGTTTCGATGTCTCCGATTAACATTCCCATGGTCATGGCAATAAGGGATTTGTTTGCACCGGGTTCACAAATAATGACAAGGAGTGCAGCCTTGGCCATGGGGTTGATAATGAGCATTGATTCGTTGAATTTGAACTCGATAGTGCTGAAGTCAAGTTGAGCCATGTGACCCATTTGAACAGTGCGGGCAAGTAGGCTACCGATGGTTTTGATACTGTTTTCTTTGAAAATAGGGGGCATCTTGCTGCCGGCGATTTGTTGGTCGCTGGTATAGACAAAGCAGCCAAGAACGCCGGGGAGCATGGTGATTTCCTGAAGCAATGAATCCATTGTAATTGTCCTTAGAATTTGACTTGTTCCGATTCTCTCTTATGGGGATAATGATTGGTTAAGATGAGAGTCGGATCCTGCTGAGTACGGGGCGTAATCCATCGGCAATGGGTTCAGGGAACACTGCATTGCCTACCTGCATACCTACAATGACTTCCTGGCCGCAGAGGATGAGTAGTTTGGAGCCGTCCGTTAAGGTGAAAAGTGAATACTGTCCGCCTGCAGCACCAATTGCCATTTTGATTTGATCGGCAGCAACTGCTACATAGGTAATGAAGTTGGCAATGTGGCTATTTGACTTTCCTGCCTGGTGCAGGATGTTACCGTCTTTGCCACTAATTGTTGCACTTTCTATTTCCGGAAAAGAGCTGAGCATGGCAATGAACTGCGCCAGAACAGGATTGGTGGCTGCTGCCTGAGATTGCATGGAAGAGGGCTGTGTATTGTCCGGCATCATTGCCGGCTGGGATTCTTCTTCAGTAGAGAGACCCAAGTCAATGTCTTCCATATTCAGAGAGTCCAGAGAGCCGGACACTTCAGCAGCGGCTGCGTCGTTTTCATCTTTGCGACGACTTCCCTCGAGGAGGATGAATCCAAGTGATTCAAAAATGTTACTCTCTTTTATCGGGCATGAGTTCTCGATCTCAATTTCGACGTTTTTCCAGCCGACGATTTCAAAGGCTGCATCTTTTCCCCGCAGTTCGTTATGTTTTGAATCAAAGAGATCCCCGTCTTGCAGGTATATGGTGCCGCTTTTATTGCCGGCACGGATGTTAAGAGTGCAGGTCTTTTTGTCGAGTTCCAGGAGTTGGAGGAAGGAGGAGAGGGATACACCGGTGATAAAGCCTTTGGAAGGGCCTTGCAGTCCTTTCAGTATCTTTTCAACAAGTAAGGCAAAATCAATGGGTTTTTCGATGTATTGAAAGGTGCCCATGTCTCGCAGATTGTCTTCCATCTCCGGGGTACCGAATGCGGTCATGACGATAACCGGGATTTCAGGATAGCTGCTGCTTAAATGGGCAACCAGTTCAAAACCGTCCATTCTTGGCATTTTCAAGTCGGTCAGGACAAGGCTTATCTTCTCTTTTTTGAGGGCCTCTACTGCCTCCAGACCATCATTCGCCGTGGTAATACTGAATTTGTCTTCGTAGGCCTTGAAGCCGTCGATCAGGCTGAGCAGAAAACTTTCGTCATCATCAACGATTAAAACTTTCTTCATAGAAAAACTCCGCATCCGACTTTAGTCGGGTTGAGATGTTTGACAGGAGAATAGATTCTCCATTGATTGTTGGCTGGTGTTTATCCAAAAGCGGCTGTTGCTATTCCTAACTCTTCGTTGCTTTCAAAATTAAATCCTCTGAATATCAATTATATGAACCCCAAGGGCACTTGTACCCGTAGTTAGGGTGATTCTTGCAGGGCACCTATGGGGAAATTCATTGAGCGCCTCAATTTAGAACAAACACTCTCATTTTTGAACAGACATTAAGTAAATGTGCCCGGAAAATATATTCCCAAAAAATACCATGGACATGACGGCAATGTCCAGCAAAAGCTGGTAGTCATGCCTCCGGGATGATGATTTGTATCTGAGTCCCTTTATCTTTCCATGATCGGGCATCGATGGAACAGTTCATCTTTGACAGCATTTTCTTGACAATTACCAGTCCCAGTCCGGTTCCTTCCGCTTTTGTGGTGAAGAAGGGGCGGAATAAATTCTTGATGGTATCTTCTTCCATACCGCAGCCATTGTCTTCAAGGCTGAAGATGATCTGGCCGTTCTGTTCTCTGGCTATGGTGATGGTGATTTCTTTGTCTTCAATATCTTTTAGGGCAGCCACAGCATTGGTGATCAGGTTGAGCAGGACCTGAAGAAATGCACGGGGATCGACCAGACCGATGAGTGATTCCGGAGGGTGGTGTATCTTCAGGGTGACATGTTGTTTGGCAAGATCTTTCTCCGTAAGCTGAAAAAGCTTGTCAAGCAGGGCCCGTATGTCAGTCGGTTCAATGTGAGGTCGTTCAAATACGCTGAAATTTTTGAGTGTTTTGAGCAGGTATTCCACCCGACCTATATCGGAGAGACTGCGGCCGATAAAACGCTTGATGTCTGCGGTTTCGTATGTCTCCAAGTTGGATTCAAGGACAGAAAGGGAAACTTTGATGGAGTTGATGGGGTTGCCCAATTCATGGCGAATGGAGGAAAAAACAAAGCCGATATTGTCCATAAGGTTGGCCGCTTCAGCAATGGACTCAAGGCGTTTTTCCTCTGTTATATTCCTTTTGACGATGACTCGATTGGCCACGCGGCCTTCATGGTCGTGAACAGGAGAGATGTGCATCTCTTCTTCGTAAAGGGTGTTGTCTTTTTTGTAATTTGCAAATTGACCACTCCAGCCATCACCTTTGAGAAGTGCATCTTTTATCTGTCTCCACAGACTATGGCGGATAGAAGGGGCATACAGGCCTTTAATGGATTTGCCGAGGATCTCTTCCGGGAAGTACCCGGTAACTGATTCACAGGCCGGATTGGCATAGAGGACCCTGCCGATGGTATTGGTTATGATAATACAGTCTGATGATTGTTCGACAACGGTAACAAGACGATCCCGTTCCGAGCGGTCAAGCTGGTTACTGATAGACATGGACAGGATATTGGCAATAAATCGGAGGCTGTTTATCTGCTGCTGGGTAAAGAGGGTCTTGCTGTCGCGTCGGTCGAGTCCGATAAGTCCCCATAGTTCTTTTTTGACCATGAGCGGAATCAGGAGGAGTGTCTTGACGCCATCGCCAGTTAGGGTGTTGTGTTCTTTTTCTGCGAAATTCTCGGACAGATTGTGAATAATTGCCCCTTTGTTGAGGAGCGTCATCCAGATTGGAACGGAAAGGATCCAGCTGTATTGGGGGAGGTTCGTCTCCTTATTCTGCTGTGGCAATTGCGAAGCCTCCGGTGCTGTATTTTTATCCAGGAGAAAAAAATTGTCAGCCTCTAGGGCCTTACAGATACCGGAATGAATTTCCTCAAAACAGTTTTGCCAGTCGGAGTGAAGGGCGCCGGGGTTTGTGATTTTGAGGATACTTTCCCAAATAACGTCGTCCGGGCAGAGACAGTGCTTTGATGGAGAGGAGGGAGGCGGCTTTTGGGCATCGGGTTCGGAGCAAGGTTCATGGGCGGACTGCGAGGGAGAAGACGTGGCAAATGAGAGGGACCTGGAAAAGATAAGAATTAGCAGGAAGGCAGCAAACAGGCTAATAACCAGGGCCGGTTGAAAGAGAAGCACTCCTCCACTGAATAAGAGATAGAGTGTGGGGGAGAGGAGGAAAAAAAGGGCCAGAATTGACGAAAAAGGGTGGGGAGAGAGTTCGAGTGTGAACAGGATTCCCAGAAGGATCAATGCCGGGCTATGAAAAAGAAGGACTTCAGGGGTTGTCAAAGGTATAAAAAAGGCTTGTCCACCCCATATGGCGGCAAGAAGAAATATCAGGCCTTTGGCAATAACCGGAACAGTGTTCGGAAGGAGGCTGTTTTTCAAGATCCTGGGAGAGCGTGTTGAGATGAGAATCAGGCAGGTAATGATGAGTAAGGCCAGCCAGGTAATGAGGACTGGGTGACCTATGTGTGTCCAGTAAAAAACGGTCTCAAGTGCAGCCAGAGTGAGATTGGTAAAAACAAACAGCATGTGCGCTCTCGCAGAGGGAAAAGAGATTACGCTTGTCTCTGTTTTTTGCGAAGACAGCTGACAAACTGAAAGAAAACGAATAATTGAACTTTAGCAAACTCCGGAAGGAATAGCAAAAATAACGGTTTTAAAAGATTCAATTGTTGAAAATGTTTTACTGTGTTGTACGGGGATGCCCTGTACCACAGGGAGGTACAAGGGGAATGGGGTGTGGTGAAGGACCCTCGGTACTCTAGAATTTTCCTTGGTAAGGATGATACGGTGAGGGGAAAAAGCAACGGAGATTAAGTTTTTTTGACTGTAACTGAGGTGAGTTGCTTAAGAATGAGAGAGAGAGCCTGTTCTGGTTATTTCAGGGCGATTGAGGGCAGAAAAAGAGAATCAGGTTTTTAAAATAAGTCCTGTATTCTATTGAAAAAAGACCTGAAAAGAGAAGGTTTTGGGGAGGAGTATAAAAAATTGATCCTTTTTTTTGCTTGGGTGTGGTGGGGGGAATGGTCCATTTTTGGTTAACGCTTTGAATTTATAGGTTATTGTATTGTTTTGTTTGTTTTGGCATGCTGTGTGCAGTAAATAATATGCTTTATCTCTTCTCTCCTTTCTCCTGGAAAAAGCCGGTTTCGTTGTTACGAATCCGGCTTTTTCTTATTTCACCTCATTATAAAGTATCTTCTCTTGGATGGACGTTTTTCGTAGCTGTTGTATAGTGTGCGCTACCTGGTCAGATATTTAGGCCACCTTTAGAGCAAAGAGTGAAAGAAAAGAGAACAGCTTCTGCTCAACTCATTGTCACTGTTCTATTCACTCTTCTCTCTCCGGTTGTTTTACATGAAGGATGTTTGTCTATGTATGGTGAAATGCTGCGGGGCTTGATGAGATGATTCCTCTGTTGAAGGTTCCTGTCTGTCTTGCTCGTTGTAATTCCTATGACTCTCATATCCTGCTTTCTCTTCTGCAGGACCAGCTTGATTTACTCGCTGTCCCTGCAAACCTTTCCGGTAAGAAAATTCTGCTGAAGCCTAACTTGATCAGCGCCAAAGCTCCACCACTTGCCTGCAGTAATCCCTTTTTTGTTGCCGCCGCAGCATCCTGTTTCCTCTCCCGTGGCGCCAGGGTTGTACTTGGAGACTCGCCTGCCTTTGGCTCAGCGGCGCAGGTCTTTGATCGGCATGGTTTTAGAACCGCTTTGAGCGGGCTGCAGGTAGAGTATCTCTCTTTTGTGACCCTGAACAAAGTAAAACTTGCTTGTGGGGTCACGGTGGGAATAGCTGCTGAAGCACTGGATTGTGATTATTTTGTCAACCTTCCTCGAATCAAGGCCCATGAGCAGATGGGGGTCACCATGGCAGTGAAGAATGTTTTTGGGGTTGTTTTGGGGGCGCGTAAGGCATGGCTGCATATGCGTCATGGCCGGTCTCATCAGGAATTTGCAGAAATGATCCTGGACCTGCTGTCGTTTTTGCCGGCTACTCTGGCTTTGGCAGACGGTATTGAGGTGATGAATGAAAGGGGGCCAATGTTCGGAACGTCTTTATCCCTGGGGTGTGTAGCGGCATGCGAGAATTTTGTCGCCATGGATCGCGCCTTGCTTGCGGTGCTGGAGATTGCAAAAGAGCGTAGTCCCTTGGCAGTTGCTGCGGAAAAGTCTGCACTGCCGGGAGCATGTTTGCAGGATCTTGCATTTCCCCAGCTGCCTCCAACGGCCTTTGCCGGATCGGGATTTCAAGTACCTGCTGTTCTCAACCCAATACCATTTCAGCCCTTTCGTTATCTGCGGAGCAGTTGCAGAAGGATTCTCCTTGAACTCCGACGAAAAATATGATGGAATAGGGGCTTTGGAAATCAGTGAAAAGCAGTTCTTTATCTTTTGTTATGTCAATAGGTTAACAGGAAAAGTCGAAGGGGAAAGGGCGGCATTGAGAGCTTGCCCTATTTGTCCGACACACTCTAGGGTACCTTGAAAAATTAGAATTTTCGTTCAAAATCGAGGTGTGAGAAAAATTTTACCGCAGGCATATATTTGATATTCCGAGGATAAAATTTTACTCATAACGAAGAGTTTGGGCGAAAAGGCAATTTTGCAAGGAGGCCTCTACAGGGATGAGCCATGTTTAAATTAAAGGGAAAGGTTGCATTGATAACCGGTGGATCCAGGGGGATTGGTCGGGCCATTGCCATGCGTTTTGCAGAGAGTGGAATGGATCTTGTCGTCAACTATGTTCGTCATAAGCGGGATGCCCAGGAAACTGCTGATGCAGCAGAAAAGTTAGGGGTACGCTGTCTTCTGCTCAAAGCCAATGTGGCCAAGAGTGAGGATGTCCAAAAGATGGTTGAGACCATCGGCGAGGAATTCGGAACCTTGGATGTGTTGGTCAGTAATGCAGCCTCAGGGGTGTTGAAGCCGGCCATGGAGTTGACCGAGCGGCATTGGAACTGGGCCATGGATATTAATGCTCGAGCATTGCTCACCCTGGTGCAAGATTGTCTTCCCCTGATGAACCCAGGCAGCAGGGTCATGGCGGTATCAAGTCTCGGTGCAACCCGGGCCATTGAAAATTATACCACCGTCGGCGCTTCCAAGGCTGCACTGGAATCTCTGGTGCGTCATCTGGCAGTGGAACTTGGTCCCCAGGGTATTCATATTAACACTATCAGTGCAGGAGCTGTGGACACAGATGCCCTGAAGAAATTTCCTAACCGGGAGGAGATTTTGAGTACCGCCCTGGCCCGGACTCCTCTGGGACGTTTGACCACCCCGGAAGATGTTGCAGATCTGGCTCTCTTTCTCTGTTCCGATTTTGCCACCATGATTCAGGGGCAGGTGATAACCGTTGATGGGGGCTATGCCATCAGGGGGTAGTCTCTTTTTCAAGAACCCCTCCTAGGTATGCAACAAGCCAGATTATATGATGGTTGCCTTTAACGAGGGGGCTTCACCAGAGAAACACCCGGAATCAGGGTTTGCGTGGACTGGATTCCACGCATGCGACGTAATGAGAGGTGCGTGAACTGGGAGATGACCTCTGCATCGGAGGTCAGGAGGTCACGGCTGAGTGTCGCCTTGATAATCAGGTCGATGGAACCATGGACAGAGTGCAGTTCGTCTACCTCGGGCAGGGCAAAAATTTTATCAATAACTCGTTCTTCATGAGCGCCTTCGACATTGATAAGAATGAAAACGATAATGTCCCGTTTCATCTCCGGGTATTCGACACCTTTTTTCTTTTTGGCCATTTTTTCGCGGAAGGCCTCCATGTCTCTGGGAATGAGTTTGTCCACGCCAATACCGTATCGTCGTTTGGCCTCTTTCTGCCACTGGTGAGTAGAGATATAGAGATAGAGATCGTCAACTGTCCTGTCCGGAAATGAGCGGAGCAGGCCACTGTTCTTGATGAGCATCTTAATTGGCAGATAGATAGTGCGATACCAGTCTGCACCCGCTTCGGTCAGACTGACCTCCTGCTCCTGCTCTTTGGCAAGGAATTGCTGATGGGTGGTAATCTGCTGGAGAAGATATTCGCTTTGTCCCGGTTCTGTCAGTTCCAGGGCGCGGGGCAGGCCCACTTTGTCCCGGAATTCGATTTTTTCCAGGTAGAGTCTGTTCTCCACCGTATCTTTTGTGGGCAGGAGTTCCAGGATGTTGGCCTGGATATGGCTCTGTTTCAGATTTCTGGCCGCCGTCACCCGATGGTGCCCGTCAACGATATAATATTTGTCTTTGATCTGATAGAGAGAGACAGGGGGGACAGGACGTCCTTCCTGCAGTGCCTGGGTCAGGTATTGCAACCTGTCTTCGTTTCCGGCTCCCTGGAGTCGAAATTGCTGGTCAAAGTCGGTATAGCGTCCCACTGAGCCGGAAATCTTGTCCAGAGGGATCGTGGCTACGCCACGTTTTACCGTCTCGTAGGCCTTTTCCGCTTCTCTGATCTGGTCAAAGGTGCCTTCTTGCTGTACCTTGTCTTGCTGAGCGGGATCCAGGTTTTTTTCTTTCCTACCTTTCCATAATTTCTGTTTCAAAGAAAAAAAAGCCATAACTGTTAATTACCTTTGTCTCATGGACCATCGTGGTACGGTCCGTTGGATGCTTAAAGAACGCATGGGTATGACCATGAATGAAATAGGCCGGACTCTTTTTTTTGATGAGGTCGGTAAAGGTTCTGAATCCTTTGTGGCAGGGATCCTCTTTGTCGTGAATGAACCTGGGCGGAGCGTGGGTCACGATGATGTCTACCTGTCGTTTTTGTAAGAACTGGAACCAAAGGCTGCGAACAATTTTTTTCATCTCATTATCAGTGTACTGGTTGATTCCTCCATTATACCAGCGAGAACCGCTGAATCCCATGATATAGATTCCCTGTTCTTCTTTTATTTTTGCGTGGAGGTTAATACAGCCCACAGGTGGCGAGTTCCGGTAGCGGATGTCGTGATTTCCTTGGATAAAATAGAGGGGAACCTCAAAGCGTTCTCGAAGTTCAGTGAGGTATTCAGGGGGCAGGTCTCCGCAGGCCAGGATCAGTTCCGGGTGTTCCGGGAGTAAGTTGTCCGGTTTTACGAGAAGGTCGTTGACCACTTTGTCCGATACGGTGAGGATCTTCATATTTTTGTAAAAGATGAAAGATCCAAGCTTGTTGCTGACTGACGGGTAAGCGTTTTTGCAGAAAGAGATTTGCCCGGATGTAACTCTTTGGTGAGGGGGACGCTATGACCCTCCGAAATGTAAAGATAGAAGGAGGGGAAGGGGTTAGTTGTCTGCTGGCAGTTCATAGTGGAGAAGGTTCTCTTTAAGTGAAGCAACTTCTTTTTCTAGCTTTTTTACCTTGTTGCGGTAATAAGTTGCCTGTTGGTCGGCCTCTTTGAAACGGAGTGTCAACTGGCTGGTAAGGGGTTTGAGGATGGGAAGGTCGTTGTTGAGCAGCGCCATGCGCAGGGTACGGTCTTTGACCATGATGACCCTGGTAGGTTCTGTGGCAGTGGCGCTGGCACATCGCGGTTCATCGGAGAGTAGGGCCATTTCTCCAAGGATGTCTCCACTGGACATCTTGGCAACAATGTCTTTTTCTGTTTTTGTTTCCTTGCTGATTTCTACGGAGCCGCTGATAATAATATAGATAAAGTCTCCGCTATCCCCCTGCAGAAAAATCGTTTCGTCCGTGGCGAAATCTTTGGTTGTGAATTTTGCATTGTCTTCCATGATCGATCCTGAATATGTGTAGTTTTTTGTCAAATGTAACTAATGGCTACCTTGCAAAATTGCTTTTTTCCCCAAACTCTTCGTTATGAGGAAAAATTTATCCTCGGAATATCAAATATATGCCTGCGGTAAAATTTTCCTCATGCCTCGATTTTGAACGAAAATTCTAATTTTTCAAGGTACCCTAATGTTGATGAACAGGTTGGAGGAAGCTGAATCATTTGTATGTGTGCCCTGCCATGGAAGGCAGCTAAGGTGAGCTTCATCCTCACTGTACAAGATATATTGAGTATACGAAGAAAAAGAGATTTTTCCATCATTTTTTTGTAAAATAGTAACTGATATTTTTTACAATGGTATTGTGTGTCTGATTGTAACCACCTTGATGAGAAATGTGAGCTCATTCACCACAACCATTTTCCGGATCTTGCAAAAAAAAACAGTATACTTTTTTATCGTGAAGCCAATATGAATCCAATAGTTGTTAATACGGAAGAAATAATTCTGGCCTCAGGGTCCCCTCGCCGGCGTGCCTATTTTGAGGATCTTGGGCTTGTGTTTCGTGTGGTGTCTGCCGATATTGAAGAGAGGCTTAAACCCGGTGAAATGTCTCTTGCCTATGTAAAACGACTGGCACAGGAAAAGGCCAGGGCCGTGGCAGATGAAAACTCGAAGAGTTGGATTGTTGCAGCTGATACCGTGGTCTGTTTTAACGAAATGGTGTTGGAAAAGCCTGATAATGAGCAACAGGCGCTGAAAATGCTCATGCGGCTTGCCGGAAATGATCATCTGGTGCGAACTGCGGTCTGTCTTATTAATCTGAGTCTGTCTGTCTGCGAGGTCGTAGCAGTGACCAGTCGTGTCTCTTTCTGGAGTTTTAGCGAGGAACTGGCATGGGCCTATGTGCAAAGTGGAGAGCCACTTGATAAGGCAGGAAGTTATGGTATCCAGGGGAAGGGAGCTTTTCTTGTTCGAGAGATTCGGGGCTCTTATTCAAATGTCGTTGGCTTGCCTCTTTTTGAGTTACTGGAAATGCTGAACAGGCATGGAGTGATCGTTTCTTAAAAGAACTCTTTTCTTGATGGTAGCCTGACGATAAAGCTGTGTACATTTGCGTTTCTGATTACCACTGCAGCTTCACGGCGCCCCATTTTGATGCGCACGGCGCACACTGGGCAGTTGAGTGTTGGCGGTAATTAAATTTGAATTTAAGGGGCTTTCTTGACTTTTTTTGAGATTGAGGGTTAGCTAAGTAAGATAGGGGAAAATTTCATGTTTTTGTTATATTAGCCCCTTTGTAAAGAGAAGGGGCGCAGGTGTTTTGGTCAAAAGTCCTCTTGCAGTCAATTAGTAATAATATCACTACGTGACAACTCGGTGTGTTTTATGACAAATGTCGACAGTCAACGGGACGGTCTGGAAGCTTTAAAGCTGATGAATGCAGCGACTACTGCTCTTCGGCTTTATCCAGAGCAGTCTGTCAAGGTATCGGACGCCATCGAAAAAGCTTATCAGGGAGCAAAGTCTTTTTTACGAAAACATGAGTTGTTTCGTTTTTCTCTCCAAGACGGGTCTGCCCTGTTGCAGGGAGAACCAGTTGACAAACGCACCCGGGAACACCTCAAGCTTCTGACATTTAATGAGCAGTTACGTAAACTGGAACTGCCTGAACTGGTTTTGAGAAAAGGATTTGACAGAAAGACCTTTAAGGAGATGCTCTCCGTTTTTTCAGCAACGCCGGAACAAGTTAATAAAGCAGGAGGTGGCAGAGGGTTTGTAGAGCAACTGGGCCTGATTGATAATTTTCCGGAACAGTTTATCCCTGCCGGTGAGGATGAAGAGGAAAAGAAGCGAAAGGAAAGGGTAGAGCGGGCATTGACGGAGTTGTCACAGGGAGGGGTGCGCCGGGAATATATCCTCTACCTGCTGGGCAAAAAGAAAGAAGAAAAAGTCGGAGTGGAGCTGCAGCAAATTTTTCAAACTCCTGAGAAAGCCATCCGTATTATTGCCTCTGCAACATATTCTCTCCTGCAACGCCTGCAAAAAGATAACATCGTTGTTGTTTCTCCTGTTTTTTCACAGATGGTGGAGAAGGTCGGCTCGTTTTTGGAAGAAGAACAGTACACTGAGATTGCCACCAAGACTGCGGCCCTGCTTGGTCCTCATTTAGATGAAGCCTCTCTTCTTATGTTTGTTTGTCAGGAGTTTCCACCTCCTTTTGGTGATTTTTTCTATAATGCACAGGTCAATTTTATCGACTCCACTCCTTTGAAAAATTTGATTCAATGGATGCGGGAACAGGAGGAAAGAGGAGGGGGAGGCAATAAAAAGCTGATTCCGCAATTGATGGTTTTGAGCAATGCCCACGAGCGGTTAATGACAACTCCTCGCGGTAAACAGCTTCAGGCTATAGTAGCCACGAAGGAGATCCTGGAACAAACTGAGCAGGGCAGGAGGGGGAAAAGGGTACAGACCGGTATTACCGCCCTTGCCAAAGGGGAAATGGAGAGTCTGAGGAATGAGGAAGTCCGTCTTAATCTTCCCGCCACCATTGAAAAACTCCTAAGCAACGATAAAGAGCCACTGGCGGCTGCCATTATCCAGAATTTGGTAATTGGTTTGAAAGAAAAGGAAAATACACTTCGTCCTTTTCTCGCCCAGACCATTGGAGGCGTGGCAGTAAAGCTGGCAGCTTTGGAGCGTTGGGATTGGCTGGAAAAGCTTTCCCCTGTCTGCCTGGCCTGGATCCGTGAGGCAGAGGTCGCTGATCGGAGCTATGAAAACTATATCACGGCCCTGCAGGCTGTGATGAGTCATGCCTGGAAAATCGGCAATGATGATCTGGCTGAGCGTATTTTGAATGTGTTTTTTCATATTCGTTCAGGTGGGTTGGAAAAATCGGAAGCCATACAGACCCTTGTTGGACATATTCAGGATAAGGGTGTTGACCGGGCGATTTTACAATCTTATCTGGAGAGATGTTTCGTTAAACCGGTTGATGAGATGATATGCAGGAAAATCTCCATGCAGGGACCTGTTGCGGCCAGGTTTATGCTGGATGCTTTGCTCGCCTCAGAGAGTCGCTCCGAGCGCATCAGATTGTTAAAGATCCTCAGTGGAATGCAGAAACAGCTTCCTCCAATTCTTCTTGAGCGTCTTCCTGAGCCCATGCGATGGTATGGAAAACGGAATCTTATCAGATTGCTGGCTGAAACGGGTTCTGAGAAAGACGCAGAGGCTGTTCTCGAGTATATAGCACACGAAGACCTGCGGGTTGGGCAGGAGGCCCTGAGCTGTATTGTAAGAATTGGAGGGGACTCCACCCGGCAATACCTCCTGCAAATTCTTCCTTTGGCCAGTGTTCGATTCAAAACTCATGCGGTTAAGGCTTTAAGACCTTTAGCGGATGATACAATAGTGGCTACGTTGATTGAGCTCCTTGAGGAGTGTGAGCTGTATCGCGGTGTTGAGAAAAAAATACTGGTTATCGAAATTTGTAATACCCTTGCTGTTACCGGAGTTGCAAGTGCGATTCCTGTCCTTCGGGAAATTGTTGACCGTCGTGACAGACAGCTGGGAAAGGAGGGTGTTCAAGCCGCGAAACAGGCCATCTCCTTGATCCAGGAAAAGATCAGAGTCGACATGATCCGGAATCAGGCACAGGGGCAGGAGAGCCAGGGTGGTGAAGAGCAGATGCGGAAGACGCAGGTTTCTGGTGCTCATTCCGTTACAGAGTATGAGTGTGTTACACCGTACCCTGACGAAAAAAAGGTGTATGCTTACCTGCGGCAGGATAAAAAAGAAACTGCAAAACGAGTGTTGATTGAGCTTATAGAAAAAACAGCTCAGCTCAAGCAGTTTGATGATGCCGAGGCCCTGCGAATGCGACTTATTGACATCGATGCCATGGCATTGTCAGATATCATCAAGGCGGCAGAATTCATAGAAGAGGCGAAAAGCGGTCTTGTTGATCAAGATCATATAATACTCTGGTCTGATCTGTATGATCTTTTGAGCACTGAGGAGTTCAACACCTTTTATCTTGAACTTCAGCATGAAAAGTATCCATCTGAAAGTGTGATTGTGAAACAGGGAGATACGCAGTGGCGACTTTTCTTTATTAATAAGGGAAGAGTGAAGCTTTTTTATCAGAACAAAGAGAATGAGACTCTGGTCAAGACATTGGGGCCTGGGCAGGTTTTTGGAGGAAGCTCATTCTTCGATGACTCAATCTGGACCCTTAGTGCCGCAAGTATGGGAGCTGTTGAACTTTCTGTCTTGCCCATAGAGAATATGGAGAAATGGGGAGAGGTGTATCCGACCCTGGAACCCAAGCTCCAGGAGTTCTGTATGCGTTTTGATCAGGTGAGTGATTTTTTTATGACTTCCGGGGTTGACCGTCGGCAGGATCTTCGGCGTGCACTCTCATGCTCTGTCACTACTGAACTGCTGGATAGTGAGGAAGAAGTCAATGAAACAAAATTTCGGGGTGAGGGGAGTGATATCTCTGCAGGAGGGCTATCTTTCTTCGCCAAAATTTCTCAGAGAAAACATGCACGTCTCCTTCTTGGCCGTCATGTCAAAATTTCCTTTATCGGAACAACAGAAGATGTCTTGGAAACGAATGTTTCCGGAATCGTCGTGGCTGTACGTTCTCATCATTCTGTGGATCTTGGACGTTCTGTTCATATCTGTTTTGATCAGCCCCTCAAGAAAGATGAACTGCAGGCCCTGATTGATGAAAACTGATTCCTTTCGGGACTCGCAGTCCTGATGTGTGTTGAATATAATTTTTCAAGAGATCGAGAAGTATGGATCAGAATGAAGCTATAGCAAGTCTCTACCTTCGCAATCTTTCCAATCCGCAAGTTGAAAAAAATTTTCTCACTGCTGATTGTCCTTTTTGCCGAGAAAAAGGGTTCGACCCCCATGGGCGGGTAGTGGTTTTTCTCAAGAAAGACGGTTTTTTTCATGGCTATTTTCGTTGCCTGAATCGTTGCGTCCCCGGAGGGTTTCCCCTTTGGTTTGCCAAGCTGTCTGGACTTGATCCGGCGCAGGTGCCTGGTTTTGATCCGGATCGGGAGCCCTTACTGAAAAAGACCGATTATCCCGTTACAAATCTGAACCAGGAAATCAAGTCCTATCGGGACAGCATGACAAGCGCTTTGCTGGCACGTTTTCATGAGGCCGGAGTAGGAGAAAATCTTCTGGCCGAACAACTTGTCGGATTTAATGGTCGTTATCTGGTCTATCCCTATATTCAGGATGATGGAAATTGTTATGCGGCTCGATGTGTTTTTCCAGGCCGACGAGAAGATTTTTTCTGGCATGGTGACGAGAATATATTTGGAGAGAAGTCTCGGATTTTTAACGTTCAGGATATCGGCTATTGCGAAAATGGAAGTCTCTTCCTCTGTGAGGGAGAAGACAATCTCCTCACACTCAAGCAATTGGGCTATCCCGGGGTTGCCGTACCTGACTACCAGAATCTGGAAAATATTGATCCTGAGCAGTTTGCCTTTATTAACACCCTTTTTCTTGTCACTGAAAAAAGTGGTGAGTCTGAAATCAGTATGCGCAAGCTCGCCTCTCGTATCGGGTACAAAGTCCGTCCTTTCAGGTGGTCTGCCGGATTGCCGAATCATTATACCCTCTGGCAGCTGGCAAAGGACAAGGGAAAGAGTTTTCGTGTTGCTGTTTCTTCTATGATCAAGGCCTCTAAGGCCTTTTCCCCCTTTGCCACTCCAACAAGAGAACATGACCATTTCTTTGAGCAGCTATCCATGGAAGCGGGGGAGTCTTATGCCGCTTTGAGGTCAGGATTTCCTCTGATGGATAAGGCCTTAGATGGTGTTCACGGAATTAATATTATTGGTGGTGCTCCTAAGTCAGGGAAATCCACGTTTATGATTCAGATGGCTACAGAGATGGCCCTGCGGAAAATTCCGGTACTTTATTATGATTTTGAAAACGGCAGACAGAAAATTTATCAGCGAACTCTGAGTCGTCTCAGTAAATTGTCGACAGAAGCCATGCGGAAACATGAGCTGGGCGAGATGGAAGAGAGTCACTATCAGGACGCCTGTATGCGTTTTAAAGAGATGCTTACTTTTTTTCGAGTTATCAATGACAGGCAGGTGACTCCTGAAATCATGCGTCGGCATATCGACTTTATTCGTCATGAGACCAACTGTGAGTACACCGTTGTTGTCATAGACAGCCTCCATAAATTGCCTTTCAAGGATTTTTCCGAGCGCAGGACGGGTATTGATGCCTGGCTCAGACATCTGGAATCCATCCGTGATGAGCTGCATGTTTCCTTTCTTGTTATTTCTGAGCTTTCTCGAGGGAATGGCGGGAGCTATGCAGAAACTCCACACCTGGGCGTTTTTAAAGGTTCGGGTGACATTGAATACAGTGCTGATAATGCCATGGTTCTTTTTCCAGACTGGGATCCTTTGGCTTCTGTTTCTGAGCAGAAAAGGAAGAATAAGCTCTGGTTGGTTGCCAGTCGCGAGCATAGTCCCGGGCTGGTTGCAGACTATGAGTTGGATTATCCTTACTGGGGGTTTGTTGAACGTGAAAGTCGGTCTGAAAAATAGTAGTTTCCTTCGAAAAATGAGTACTTTTCTTTGGTAATTTTATCCCTGTTCCTGTATCGTTCTTCTAGGTAGTTTAGATGGTTGGTAATGGTTAGGTCTGCTCTGCTTTTTGAGCAGACAAGTGTATAACTGACGTGTTTATTTTAAGGAGTAATCTATGAAAAGAGTAGTATCGGCTCTGGCCGTCAGTCTGGTGTTTTTTGCTGTGCAAAATGTCCAGGCCTTTAATCCGCAGGGTGGAAATGCTCTTTGGGGAAAATATGCCATTCAAACGTGTCGATCCTGTCATAAAGAAAAAGGTCTGACTGCGCTGGATCCTCATGAGCGGAGCAGGGAGCAGTGGGAAGATGTTTTTGCCGATGATTATAAAAAATTGAGAGAGATGTCCCATGACTTTACTGCGGTGGGAATAAATGACAGGCAACTGGAAAATATCTATCGCTATCTGGTGGAGACATCGGCAAAAAATGCTTCTGCAACATCCATGGCAACATCATCTGCGGCAAAAAGAGAAAAACCGGCTCCTGCTGCCAAAAAAACCACGGCCACTTCCAGGCAAAAATCTGACAAGAAATTTGATATGGCTGCCGGTGATCCCGGAAAAGGTCGCTATATATTTCGTAAGTGCCTGAATTGTCATAAGAAGAAAAAAGTTCCCGTTGTTTCTCCGGGTGACCGGACCAAGAAGGCCTGGGATCGTTTCTTTGCCAAGGATTTCAGGAAAATTAAAAAGGCGATGCCTGATTTTGATACCTATAAATATACCGTTTCTCAGATGGAGCATCTGCATCAGTTTCTTAGAAAATATGCCCTTGATGCCGATAAGCCAAAGACTTGCGAATAGAAATTCTTTTTGAGCTCATTTTAAAGCCCCCTTCCTGCAGGAAGGGGGCTTTTTTTGTTGGGAAAGAGGGTTGACGATTTGCTGTTTCACGCTGTAACTGTCTCAGTCAGGTAAATAGCAAAAGAGAGTGGTTAGGGCCTGTAATGAAATAACATGACCAATCTTACATCTTATCTTCTGGCCAGGTTTGAATGCGGCTCAGTCGCAAAATCCTCAACATAGCTCTGCTATGCCTGTGGTTTTACTCAATCACCGCCTCCAAACCTGGCTCAAATCTAAGCGTAATATCAGTCATGTTATTTTCTTGCAGTCCCTTAGTGTCGGCATGGGTCGGCTTAATCCGGGAATGATCTATCCCGTGATGGGAGAGATCCTCTGTACTTCTTCACCGCCTTTGACGGCTGTGTCAGTTTGCAGAGGACTCTTCATCACAGAGTACCCTGAAATTCACCGCAGATTAGATTCTCATCTGCGGTGATAAATCGGTTTCTGTGTCTGGGTTGTTATTCAAATTCCGCTGACCATTCGGCCCAGGAACCATCATGGACCTTGACGTTGTCGTACCCGAGATAGGTGAGTACCATGTATAATTCTGCTGCAAGCATATTGGTGTTACAGGTGGCGTAGATTTCTTTTGTTGGCGAGGGGATCATCCCTACTGTTGAGAGCAGCCAGGATAGCCTCTCTTTCGGGTAGAGTTTTCCATTGCTGTCCATAAGGGTATGCAGGGGGAAATTGATAGAATCGGGGAGAGCCCCTCCTTTTTTGGCAATGTCATCTCGATACATGTCACCATTATGCTGGGCTGCATTGCGAACATCGATAATAATTGCCTGCCCGCTTCCCATGGACTTGATGATCTCCTGGTTATTGACAAGGAGATCCTGGGCCTGGGTTGGATATTTTTTTACTCTGGCCACCGGTGCCTTGCCCTTGCTCAGCTGATACCCATTTTCATTCCAGGCACCCATGTTTCCATCGAGAAAGGAAATTTTTTGGTGTCCGATCATTTGTAAGGCAAGAAAGGCAATTCCCCGCCCACTGTGTCCGTCATCATAGAGGACTATGCGTTTTTCAGGAGAAAGGCCAAGGCGTTTGCCTCCGAATATCTTTGCCAGTTGTTCCGGAGGCTGCATCATATATGGTGGCGTGGTGTCGGCCCCGCTCCTGAACAGGCAAAAACAGAGATGATAGGCTCCTGGAATATGGCCTTGTTCATATTGGGCTTTTGTGCGGGTGTCGAGAATTATGAGATTTTTATCTTTTTGATGTTTCTTGAGCCACTCTGCTGAGACTCGCATATCAGAATCAGGATAGATGGGAGAGAGAATAAAAGAGCGTCTTGGCTGAACCTTATCGGGCACTTGCTCATTTTTCAGGAGCACATGCCGATTGGCAACAACGGTGTCGAAAGAAACACTATCCTGGGTGAGAAAGAGTTCTTTGTTGCCATGGCAATGGTTACAGTCTGCTGTCTGCCATGTCCTGCGTTGAATGGTATGGGGTGTGGCCTTTTTATATGTTGGAAGAGCGGAAAAACGTTTCATTCCGCCAATGGTATCGCTAAAGGTATTTCGGTGAACGCCGATTTTCCGCATTAGGACGTAGCGCGGGCCTTCTTTTTCCGGATTAAGACCTATTTTGAAGTCCTTTGTCGGGGGGGAGGATTGGGAGTAGGCTAGTCCCTCTTCGTCAGTTCCGAGATGACAAGAGTTGCAGTTCTGGTATGCGGCAGCATGGCAGACAGAGCAGGAAACAGTATCCTTATGCAGAACATGTTCCGGAACCGGTCCCTCCAGTACTGTGCTATGACAGTCAATACATTTCGGGAGTTGATTAAAATGATATCTGCTGTCAGCCCCCTCGGCTGAAGCATGGAATTCCTGCCCGGAGTGACAGCTGGAACAAGTCATCTTGTATTTTCGGTAATGAACATCACCCTTACCGTTTTTGCCGATAAAGTCTGTGCCTGTGGGCTGGGTGTGACAGGGGAGGCATTGAAAAACAAAATCCGGTTTTTTCTGGAAGAGGTGTCCGGATCGGAGTCCACCTCCCGACACATTCGGCCTGCTGACGTGGCAGGAGCCGCAACTCCCCTGATGACAAATAAGACAGTTTTCCTCAAGAATCGTATTCTTGAGTTGATCGGCTTGTTCTTTGCTGCACCGTTTCTCCAGGGTCTTGTAAAGAGGTGCTGGATTCATATGCAGAGAGTTGACTGCGGTGATGGTAAGCTCCCCATGGCATTGCCCACAGGTCTCTTCGCTGTTGTTAAGGCTTGGGTCTGCCACCATGCCGTTGTGGGCAGTGTCCGGATCTGAGCTCTCGGGATTGCCGAGGTGGCAGAGTTGGCAGGGGATTTGTCCATGGGGGGTCGAGAGAAAGGCTTCATCAACAAGCATCTTTTCGTAAAGATCAAAAGGAGCCTGTTTGACCCCGTACCCGTTTCCCATCTGAAGCTCTGAAATATCCGGTTTATCTTCTCCAAAACTGATGGCGTCTGCGGTGAGTTCGTCGATCAAATCCGGGTTTGTGTGGCAGAGGGCACACTGGTTTTGTTCTGAGGAGTTACTGAAGGCCGGAGTTGTAAGAACAATGCTTAGAAAGGGAAGTATGAAAAGGGCTGCTGCTTTTGCAGAGAACATGGACATCTCCTGACAGGTTGTTATGAAAAGAGTGGACCACTGTAAACGTGAGCCAACTCTTACAGCTTGCTGAGTGTTATTTGGGGAAGAACAATTCCTACCGGGCAGCAGGAGTATTTACATCAATAAATGCTATCACAAGGGCTAAAGAAAAAACAGGAAAGAAGGATGCAAAAAGAAAAAGGGACAAGCCGATAAAGTCGACTTATCCCTAAAGAAACTGATATCGCGTCAGGCAAGGAAAGGTTTACCAGCGATAGACCAGGTTGACGTAGTAATTCCACATGGTGTCGGTAACCGGTAGGAAGGCATCCAGGGCTGTGAGGTCGGATATCTTGACTGGTTCTCCCATTGGGTTGCCGCTTCCGGAGTATGCATAATCGTAGTACTGAGCTCCAAGGGAGAGGGTGAGTTTCTTATCAACCATGGGTTGATTGTAGAAAAGTTCATAGACACTACCACGGGTGGCCAGTTTACTGCCTGCTACGTTATCTTCACCGCCGGTAAATCCAAGCCAATATTGGGAACCCCAGTTGTATTCAAACCCGATGGTGCCTTCCCAGGGTAATTCGGTTTTGACACCGGCCCAGACAGAATAACCGGTACGGTCGCTCTGTTCTCCGTTGGAGTTTAAGAGGGCATCGGTGCCGAGAAACTGCATCATGGGATTCATTGATATACCGGAAGGGCGGGCATGGCTGAGAGCCAGATCGAGGAAGAAGCCGACGTCTTTGACTTTAGATTCTCCGAGCAGGGTGACGATGTCCAGAGACCCGATATTGGCAGTGGCTTCGGTACGACTGATATAGCCGCCGCTGTTCATATTCATCTGGTACTGGTCATATGAGCCGTCATTGTTAAAATCAAACCCGTTTACGGTAAAGGGCATGACAACCAGCCCGGTGAAGCCGTCAGTCACATCAAAGGCATGGGCATACATATTGACGATCTTGGTGTTCTCATCTTCATAGAGATTGGCTATCCAGCCGCCAAACTGCATGTCGTCAACATCTGAAGAGTAGGACATGGAATAGGAGTTTCCAGATCCTATTCCTGATTCGAAGCCAACCCCCCAGCAGAATTTGAAGTTTGCGCCGGGAATTCCGGTGACATCTGTGAGCCCGAAGCCAAGCGATGCACCATCAAACTGCCAGTTGATTCCATGGGCCATGGGAGAGCCACCAACCATACTTGAGGTACTGAATTCGGAAGGGGCACCACCCAGAGCTGGTCGTCTACCTAAAGAAAAGTGATAGGGGACCTCTCCCATATCTCCAAAATAGGTAAAGAATGCGCGTTCTACGCGAAGGGCCGAATCACTGCCGACGGATGAAACATTCCCATCCATGGTGACGGCATTGGGAGAACCGTTAAACCACTTGACACCCGTGGAGTCGCCAAACACCTTGGCCGCTGAAAGACGTCCTACAAAAGAGAGTGAACGGGTGGGTTTCGCCTTGAGATCCAGCCGTAAGCGGCTGGTAAAGAGGGCATTGTTTTTGACAGACTGTTTTTCAACTCCCTGCTGTCGGAACACCTGTTTGAACTGTTCCATTTCAGCCGGGCTGAACTGTGTTCCGGCATAGGCCATCTGGTTGATCATGATCTGGCTGGATTGGGGCATGGTTGCCACATCCATATCTATACTGTTAAACTGGGTCTGGAGTTCCACTCCCATGGTAACCCTGTCCAGTGTGGTGTGCTTTTCTGAATCACTCAGTCGTTCATCCAGTTCGTCAATGACTTCTACAACCTCCTGGGTCTGAGCATCCTGTTTTTCTGTCATTTCAAGGGACATCTGCAGCATTTCTTCTGCAGAGACAAGACGATCATTAAGATCCATCACAATGTTTTTTAACATTTCAATTTCATTGAGAAGTTCTTGCTGCGACACCGTTGGCGACCCGGCCAGGGCAGAGCCGGAAAAGGCTTGTACGGAAAGCAGTACACTGGTGAGGCCGATTATCCCATAACGCTTTATCATGATTTCTCCCTTTGCAGAAACAGTGCAATTAGATGGTAACTGTTCCTAATTTAATGCTTTCTATTCTCCTCCATGGATTTAATAGAGAATTTTCTTCTTTGTCAAGGGGAAAGGCGGTTTTTTTATGGAGTAAGAGCAGGTAAAGTCTTTCCTTGTTTGCTTAAATAGGTTGCTGAAAACATGGACATTTTGTCTTTCTTCTTTTCATTTTCAGTGGAGTGGTGCTATACTCACCAAAACTTGGGCAATTGTGTCGAAGAAATCGGTTAGGGTGTAGTAGTGGAGAAAGAAGTTTAGTTGGAGGGAGAATGGGAATACGATCAAAGTTTATTACAATAATTACGGTGTTGAGCCTGTTGGCAACCCTTGCTATCGGTTATACGAGTTATATGCTGAGTCGGCAGAGTGCTATTGCTGAAGCCAAGAGTAAAGGGGAAATTATTTTCAATTACATCGAGGCAAGTTCAAAATTTTTCAGCAAATATCAGTATCCTCTGATTATGGAACAGATTACGGATAAGGACAGATTCTATCCTGAACTGATGTCCAAGTTCGTAGTTAATCGTATGGAATATGAGATTTTTGAGGAAACCCTTGAAGGATATCAGTTTAAGCAGGCCACTCTTGACCCGCTGTGGCCGGATAATAAGGCTGATCAGGATGAAGAAAAAGTCATTTCTTATTTTAGTGCCAATCCTGATGCTGTTGTGCAGGAAGGTGTAATGGATAAGGAGGGGAAAAAGTTTTTTTATACTGCAAAGCCTATCACGGTGAATAAGGGCTTCTGTCTGACCTGTCATGGTGACCCGGCTGATGCCCCTGAGGACCAGCGAGATATTTACGGTGTCGAGAATGGTTACAACTGGCAAATGGATGATACGGTGGGAACTTCCATTGTTTATATCTCTATTTCCAAGGCCCTGGCCGATGCCAAGCATTCTGCTTTGAAGATTTTTCTTGTGGGTATTGGCTGCCTGCTTGTAACCATCATCTGTATCTGGGTGTTTCTTGATCGCTCGGTGGTTGCGCCGATTATTCACCTTTCCGAATCCGCCAAGGATATCAGTATCGGTAAAAATCTCTGTGATTCCATCCATACTGACTCCAATGACGAGATCGGTGGTCTTGCCAACTCCATTGATCGAATGAGGATCAGCGTTAATAAACTGTTGAAACGCAGTTGCCCGGATCGGAAGAATACGAAATAGTAAAAGAGTTTCATCTGAGTTTGAAAGGCCGTTGCAGCAATTGCTGTAACGGCCTTTTTTTATGGTGCATGGGGGGACTCGAAGTGTGTGATTTCCCTTCTGTGCAGTAACCGGATTAGTCAGCTACCTACTACTGGAGAAGAAGTGCTCCAGGATTGCTGATGATCAGTGGGCTGTCTGTGAAAATGCTGAGAAAGTGACCCAAGCAATGCAGGCTAACCATCATCGTGATGTAGATGCTTCTCGATTTATAATCTGCTGAAATTCAAAGGTTGCCGGGGCAGTTAAATTTTTGAGATGAATTTTTCATAGATCTCTTGGTAGAAGCACATCTTTTGTTATAGGATTGTATAACGTTTTGGTTATTGAAGGAGAAGACGTTTGGTATGGCTGTTTAAGGTCTTAACTTTAGAGGAAAGGAGAAAATCAGATGAAGACAAAGAGGGTGTTGTATACGTTAGCGATATGTGGGTCTTTAACTCTGCTGCCTGCCTTGGCCGGCGCTCAGGATAATGATAACTACTTTACCGTTTCCGGCGGTATTGGCTGGGCACCGGATATTGAACGCACTGTTGGCAATGGCAGTCGTAATGCGACTATTGAATTTGAATCTCCTTATGGGTTGAGCGCAGCTTACGGGCGTACGATTGGCTCCTGGCTACGGCTGGAGGGTGAATTTAGCTTTATCAAGGCAGAGATAGATGAGGTGACAGGACATTTCGGTCAAGACACCGATGAGGTTGGTCGTGATCGCTTTTATAACATGATGGTTAACGCACTGGCCAACTTTGAAAACAGCACAGACTTTACACCGTTTGTTGGAGGTGGTATCGGTGCCGTCTATGCCCAGCACAATGTGACCTTTGATCCCGATATTGTCGATAACATACCGGCGGTGGATTCAAATGATTATGACTGGGCCTTGGGCTACCAATTGATGGCCGGTGTGGGCTGGGAGTTTGAACCGGGAATGACTTTGGACGTTATGTACCGGTTTTTCGGTGTTGAATCACGCGATTATACTCAGGATAATGTAGTGGCAAGTGACGTTGAACTGGACCCTACTTACATCCATATGATTATGTTCGGAATGCGATTCGCATTTTAGAGGTCTGTAATTCCCTAGGCTGAGAGTGCATCGCTTGAGTAAAAACGATCTCTTTTCAAGGTACCCGCTAGTTTATCGTGCAACTCTGATCACTCTTGTCGGTACAGGTGAGAACTCCTCCGCAGTACTGCGCGATACAACTGACTGAATTGCTATTGGTGTATTCTACCAGGTAGGATTCTGTATATGGAGTAGAGCCAAGGTAGCAGTAGTATTGCTCAGAGGTGAATTATTTTTTTGGTTGTTTCAAGCATAAACGCACTAGTCCTGTGGGCTGAAGAGTGGAAAACGACTCGGGCTCAATGAAGATGACTCCTGAATTGAGCCCGAGTCGTTACAATTGCGGCAGGAAATATGTCGATTTTTGCTTTGCTTGCTCTGCAATGCAGATATCTTGACCCCTGACGGAGATGTTCGGGAGCTGCAAGGTTAAGGGTGTAGCCGGGTGAGAGAGTGATGCATTGAGGTGATAATGTTAGTTTAAGCAGTGGTTACTTGTCATACCTTATCGGTGCCATGCGGACGAAGGTCTTGCTCCCTTCCCTATTGTACAAGAACCATTTTCCTGCACTTTTATCTAAGAATATGGTTATGCCTCCCTGGCGTGCAAAGTCGTTCCATGTTCTTGTTTTGCTCAGTTGGTCCGGGAAGTCTGCAGGAGCCGTATACGCCTCAATTCGTTTCCAGTTGTTCCTTTTCTGGAAGAACATCAAAATCTTGTCGTCTGATAGTTGGTGAATATCTCCGCCAGTGCCGAAAAAACGTTTTTCTTCCAGCAGTTGCCGAGTGCTAGTAAAAGATGTTGGAGAATCTCCTGTGGCCAGACAAAGCTGCCAGTCTGTAACCCGCAGGCCTTTGGCAAAATAATAGAGTGACCATTTGCCATCTTTGTACATGATGCCGGTGGGACCGAGTTCGTCTCCATAACCGATGACATTACTGTTGCTGTGATCCAGAACCAAAGTCGGCTCACTGAAATGTTTTCCGTCGGAAGATGTGACCAGGTGTACATCGGCCCACACTTGATCTGTGGTGGCATTTTTCGTGGACACGGTGTTGATGTAGAGATAGATCCTGCCGTCGATCAAGACCGCCTTGGCTCCGAATAGGCCTTCTTCGACATTATTGCTTGGTGACCAGGAGAGTATCGGATTACCATCATACTTGGTGAAGTCAATGCCGTTGGAACTTGTTGCCAGGCCCAGCTTTCTGTGTGCCGGTCCTTTGTCATGATCACGTTTCCCATCAGACCCGATATAGTAAAGATAGTAGGTTCCAGAGAGCTTTACGAGAGTGCATGGAGTGATCGCTCCGGGGAGGGAGTCATCCCAGGACCCTTGTGGGCCCAAGCGTAGTCCGATAATCTCTCTCTGGGGGGACCAATCACCTCTTTCAGGAATCAAAATTTCGGCATGAGATACGGAACTTAATGTCAAGATGATTATCAATAGAAATGGTAGGACTCGGTTGATATTGTTAAGCTGCATGAGATTGTAGTCCTTTGGTTGCTGCAACACTCAAAATGTGGAGTGTGCTCTGTAAATTTTACAGGAGAACATAAGATTTTGAATTTTCAGCAATTGAAACGGACAGCTTTTTTTGCAAAATACTTGAGGAAATAGCGATTCATCATTTGCTTAGGTATAGTCCACTGTGTTTCTGCACAACGGCTCTTCGTTTTTTCTTTTTGATTGTTTGGCAAAGTTGATAATCTGAAAGGAGAGCTCATGGCATTTTCCTGACATATTCTTTTTTTATAAAAAAGATGATACACTAATCTTAGGTGAAGTGCATTTTGTATGTTATTGAAATGCTCTTGCCAAAAACGTTGTGACTAGGGAGATGATGCTCTTAAATGTGTATTGTTTCAATGTGTTAATCGCTGGTTTGGCTTCTTGGTGAAATGATATGGGTTAACTCGCAGTAATTTTGTAACACTCTTGGTTGTGCCGGGGCATGCAATATGTCGGAGTTGGTGGCTCAGGCAGAAATTCAGTTAACGTGAATTGCAGGTGACGAGGAGCAGAGCAAGATGGATAGGCGTGATTTTATTAAAATATCATCGACAACAGTTGGATTGAGTATCCTGGGGTTAAGCAGTAGTGCTCAAGCAATATTAAATTGCACTCCCTTCAATGTTCAAGGTCTACAACAATGTGAAGTTGGTATTGATTCAACAATTACAGTCATACCTTCTTCCGCCACTGGTGGCCAGTATCTGTCTCAATGGTGCTGGGCGGCCTGTCTGGAAATGATTTTCAACTATCAAGGTCTTAACCTCTCTCAAGAGGTCATTGTGCAACAGACGTGGGGCAATATTAAAAAAATGCCGGGGCAGCCACGGCATATCCTTGCGGATTTAAATCGAAACTGGCGTGATTCCAGTCGTACAAGGTTTTTTGTATCAGGTGGATGTTATTCCAATAATTTGAAAACTGTCTCACAGGATCTGTCTCAGGATTTACCTTTGATCATAGGAAATTCGGGGCATACCATGGTTCTGACGGCAATGAAATATGAGATGGATAAATGGGGAAATGGGCATGTTATAGAAGCTGAAGTGAAAGATCCCTGGCCGGGGCAAGGAGAACGAACACTCTCAGCTGAAGATTGGTTGGGTACCTCTTTTCTTGCATGCGTACGAGTCACTTGTGACTGTATCTAGAGCCTATTCGAGAATGCCCTTTCTCCCCAACTCTTCGGAATTCGCAGAAAATAATTCTCGCAATGTCAAGCAGATGGCTGTGCTTGATATTGCGAGAATTTCTCGATTTTAGAAGAAAGCCCTATTCTCTGACAAGCTCCTAGTGTGTAATAATATCAGCATCCTCCCTGGCGGTGGGGCATCAATTCTTTTTTGGTCCTCCGGTGTTTTTGTGCACCCTGTTGTACGAAATGCTGAGTCAACCGGGGAATGAATCGAACTGAGACCATACCTCATATTTTTCCCGGTGGGAGGGAACAACGATGGTGTTGTCACGCATGGGCTGAAAATCAAGGGAGCGGTCTCTGTCTGGAATCATGGCATCGACTCCGCATATTTCAGAGGCCATGGCCCATTCACCCGGTTTTCCTCCAATGACCCCTGGGCGCATCTTTTTTTGGTCCATAACCATAAGGGCTGTTTCATCCGGGAGTGTTCCTATTACGCAATTTGGACCGTCTACAATAAGGCGTTTGCATGCATTTCTTAATCCTTTGAGGAAGTCTCCTTGTGGGTGATTATGCAGTTCCGGAATGTTCAGGGGGGTGATCACATGTTTAAATGCCTCCAGGGGAAGTTTTAATTCTCGCAGGACATAGTGGAGGATATGGGTGAACACCTCGCTGTCGCTCTGGTAGCCGACATATCCAGGAAACTGTCGGCTTTCCAGCCATTCCTTGATTGGCCAGAAAGCGGTGTTCTCGCCGTTTGTCATTGTGGCGACACCCTGCAGAAAAAATGGATGGCAGGCGTGCAGATTAACACCCCAGTTGGTGTTTTGCCTTCCCTGAGCCATGACTATACGTGCCTTGAGCCGGTTGTCATGAAGGGAAAGAGCGTCACCGATTACCAGGGGCCAGCCTATTTCCTTGATCATTATCACATCTGGCCAAATGGAAAATACTGAGAGGTCGCCGCCATGCTTTTCTCCGTCTTTTCTCAAGGCCAGACGGGTCAGCATCAGCCCTTCTTCGATCTGCTCTTTGCTGTAGCCTTCCCAATGTTCCGGTAATCGGTAAACGCGTAGAAAGTATTTGTGGCGATCTGTGGCCTCTATGGCTGAGAGATCGGTTTTAAAATCATGATCATATTTTTCTGAGAAACCCTCTTCTTCCATATAATGGTTGAGTCGTTTCAGTGCATTTTCCGTATGTGCGACTCCGGACAATATCGGGTCATGTTTTTTGTAGTTGAAATCGGCGAATTTGACACCTCGAAGGAGCAGTCCCAAGCCGCTGCCATCATATCCTTCCTGCATGGCCTCCATCGCTTGCAGGACACTGTATGGGGAGAAGGGAGAAGATGCTGTTTTTAATGCTAAGCGGCACATATTGGTTGCTCCATGGCTGGTAATGGTAAGATATCGTTATATGGTTATTTATTTTTCATGTCTGGATGTTTTTGTCTGAAAAACAATTCCTTCTTGATTGAGGGTGTTTGCGTGGATGAATACACTTGTTAGGGCATTATCAACATCTGTGACATGAATCGCCTCAGCGATACGATCCTTCTTTTTATAGTGTGCGGACAGTATGTTGGGGGATTGCAGGATTAGCTTTTCATTCAGGGCATACCCCTTTTCCCCGGGATAGATACCCATGTAGACAATTTCCATCTCGACAATGTCATTAAAGAAATGGGTACCCAGGGAAATGTCCGGAGAGAGTTTTTGATGCATGATTGCAAGTTCGCAGAGAACTGAGGCGTTTCGTATATCACTAAAGGAAACAGGTACGCCCAGCTCCGGCATCTTGCTTCCCCAGCGTCCCGGCCCGACCAGCATGGTGTTTTTGTCCTCAGGAAGCGCATTGGTTAGATCACCGATCAGCCTGGCTACCGAGAAACGCTCGGAAGGAGTCAGTATGCTGTATCTTGAAGGAATGACGTAAATGATTCGATGGATTCGCTTGGCAACTGCCTGTCCTATTATGGGCCCTTTGGTCTTGAGGATAGTATTTTTTTCCTTGATGTCTTCAGGCAGGGGTGCGCCATTGGTTTCCATCTTGACCTGAAAGGGTCTGCATTGAAGGAGATTAACCTTGTAGGAATTGTCATTGGAAAAATTTACAGCAAACTCGATATCAACCGGATAGTTATAGGCTTTGGAAATGCTGCTGAGCATCTCTTTCATGTCATTGATGAATGTCGTTTCGGTGATGACATTTTTAAAGGTCAGCATCCATGAAAATATGTTTTTGACGCCGAATTTTTTGGCACGCATCTCCATTTCGTTATCGCGGACCGCAAAGAGTTCAAGGGGCAGGCTGGGTGTTGATTTGACAATGGATTCAAAATCTGTACTCGCATGCGTGTTGTTTTTCAGGTCAAGAACGTCGACAGTACGCTGACTGTACTTGTGAACGTCATCAGTGTTGATTTCCGGACGTTTTAAAGGGGCGTTGAGCGCCACAATGCGGGTGTAGTCATCATCGTGCCGGTCCACTGCACGAGTACCGAGGCCATATACCAGGCGGAGGACCCCATCTGCTGGATTGATGTCCGGATCCCAGGCAAAAGGGTTGAATGAGTATCCCACCCCGGCCAGCTGCGGCATGTAAAAGTTCCCGTAGAAGGCACCGGAGACTCGCTGGATCAGTAGGGCCATTTCTTCGTATCGATTCCATAAGCCCCGGTGTGAGCGGTACATCAGGACATCACGACTCAATGAACTTGCGTAGACAGTGCGCACGGCATCTTTGAGCTCTTCTAGCCGTTCAGCGGGGGTGCCTTGGTTAACACAGAATATGCTTTCGTATTTGCCGGAAAAGGCATTGCCGTAGGCATCTTCCAGCAGACTACTTGAGCGAACGATTATTGGTGATTGCCCGAAATAATTCAGTATCTCCTTGAACTGGGTGATTATTCCCCTTGGGAATTTTCCGAGCAGGAGTTTCTCCCTGATTTTTCTGGCTTCAGTGTATGGGGCATCAGACGCTTTCAGTTGGTGTCGTTCCCACCAGCATTTATTGTTGATGACAAAAGAATAAAAGACATCTGAGCCGACAAAGAAAGAATCGTGAATTTCCAGCCGTTCTTCCCATTTAGGGTCCGCATTTTTCAGGATAGCGCGAGCAAGCAGCATTCCTGTTGATTTCCCGCCAATAAATCCTGTGCCGATTATACGTTTACCTATGGATACGAGGTCGGAAAGCTCAAAATGATCTTCGCACAGGTGGGAGACTGTTTTGTCACGGCTGATCATCATCTTGATCAACTGGCTGCGGAGTTGGTTGTATCTTTCAGGGTCCTCTTTGCCCTGCGTTGTGCTGATGGTCTGTGCTTCGTTTAGAGTTCGAGTCCAGGCATCCTGGTGGGTAATGTATCCGTCAATCCACGGTTGTGTAGTAGTTGCCAGTATCTCGGAGACGATAGTACTCTTGGTCACCGGATTGAGGTCGTTTCCTTCCAGTGCATGAAACATGTACATGGTGGGCGTGTGACGCCCCTTTACTTTCAAGGGTAAAATGTAGTCCTTTTCTCTGATCCTATACAGGTCGAGTACGATTTGGGCCGTGGTCTGAATAGTAATGATTGAGCGGGGGGTATGTGAATTTCGTTTTATGGCAAAGTAGGCGACCGTGTCTTTGGCATACAGGTACGGACAGGCCAGTTTGAAGAAATTCCCAAGGAGTCTGTCGCTGTGCCAATCGTCAGCCAAGCCTGACAGGCAGTCAAACACATAACAGGAGCCTTTGCCGCTCTCCTTGATAATGTCGAGTATTTTGGTGATAAACTGTTCAAATCCTGCCTTGGCGTTCAGGTTGTGTACTTCGGGCTCAAATCGATCAGGTACGAGAGGTTCATGGGAAGCAAATCTGAAATAAACCAGTTTTTTTCCGTCGAGATGTGCGCATCTGCAGAACGCGTGTACAAATGGAATCTGATCTCCAATGTCCTCAATCTGCCAGACAACATTATCCCCAGCAAATACACCCTGTAAGATTTCGTCAAGGGCTTCAATTCCGGAACTGAACAATGGCTTTGATTCTATTTTATTCATACCTTGGTCAATGGTTGTTGAGCGTAATTCCCGGAAGCAACATTTTCATTAGATGCCGACACGTTAAGTGTCAAGAAAGATCACCTTGTCACGTAAGCGACAGAGTGATCTTTCTTGTGTGGGTAACGCGGTTGTTGTAAAAACGCTTATACGACGCCTTGGTCAAGCATCGCATCCGCCACCTTTACAAAACCTGCAATGTTGGCACCGTTTACATAGTTAATGTAACCATCTTTTTGCTTACCGTATTGCACGCAGCTTTCGTGGATGTTGACCTTTATCTGTCGCAGTTTCTGGTCAACCTCTTCCCGGGTCCAGGCAGTTCGTATGGAGTTCTGGCTCATCTCAAGACCGGATGTGGAAACACCGCCGGCGTTGGCTGCCTTGCCGGGAGCATACAGAATCTTGGCTTTTTGGAACACTTTGACGCCATCTGGGATTGTCGGCATATTTGCGCCCTCGCCGATGGCGTAGCAGCCGTTTTTGACCAATGTCGCTGCATCGTTTTCATCGATTTCGTTCTGGGTAGCGCTGGGGAAAGCGATATCGCATGGAACACCCCATGGCCTTTTTCCTTCATAGTATTTGCAGCCCTCTATGGCCTTGGCGCATTCACTTATGCGGCCGCGCTTGACGTTTTTCAGTTCAAATACATATTGGAGATCTTGTTCCGTCAAACCATCTTCCTTATGAATAAACCCACCGGAGTCTGATAATGTAACGACCTTGGCATCGAGTTCAAGAAGTTTTTCAGTGGTATATTGGGCTACATTGCCGGAACCGGACACAGTGCAGACCTTTCCTGCAATGTCTTCCCCTCTGGTTTTTAACATTTCCAGCACAAAATAAACGCAGCCATAGCCTGTGGCCTCGGGGCGAATCAGGCTACCTCCCCAGTTAACTCCTTTACCGGTAAGTACACCGGTAAATTCATTTTTCAGTCTCTTGTACTGGCCGAACATGTAGCCTATTTCGCGTGAACCTACGCCTATATCACCGGCGGGAACATCGGTGTTTTCACCGATATGTCTGAACAGTTCAGTCATGAAACTCTGACAGAACTTCATGACTTCCATTTGGGATTTTCCCTTAGGGTCGAAATCGGAACCTCCCTTGCCGCCACCTAAAGGCAAGGTGGTGAGGCTGTTTTTGAAGACCTGCTCAAAAGCAAGGAACTTGAGGATGCCGAGATTAACGCTGGGATGAAATCGTAAACCACCTTTATAGGGGCCAATGGCGCTGTTCATTTCGATCCGGTACCCTGTGTTTACCTGTATCTCTTGCTTGTCATCGATCCAGGGCACCCTGAAAATCAAAACCCTTTCAGGGATGACCATTCTTTCAATGATTTTAGCCTCAGCGTATATGGGATTTTTTTTCATGAACGGGATGATGGACTCGGCCACCTCTTCAACGGCCTGATGAAACTCAACTTCACCAGGATTTTTGCGAATAACTCCAGCCATAAACTCTTTCACGTTTTCCATGATGCTCTCCTTTAAATAAAGTAATTTTAATATTGACTATTGCTTATTGTCGTTTTTTTAAATTGGGTGATCTTGTTTGGAATAGTAATGGGTTGGCACCCTATTGCCGTGTTTATGTTCCTTATGTTTAATCCATATAATCATATAGTTAGCGTCTTATTGTGTGGCTTTATCAATAGTGCGGTATGTCAAAAATATGCAATCCGGCAATCATTTGCCAGCAACCATACCATAAAAAAAATGTTTTTCACCCGCTAAAACGCACAGGTGCGGCTTGGTGGTAGGTTTTGCTTGTGTAGGCGGGTGCAGGTTATCGGCAGGATTGCCGATTTTTTGGGTTGGCAGGTGATATTTGGAAGTACTATTGTCTTATGTAACAGGTAGATTCGGCAAATTTGCCATATTTTGTTTGCAAACAATCATGGTGTTGAGTAGTTTATTTTTATGAGTGAAAAAACTAAAAGAAAAGAACTTTTGATATTGCGTATTTTGCAAAATGCAGAAACGCCTCTGTCCAGTTCCAAATTACTAGAGAATCTGCGGGCCATGGGCCATGAGTTCAGCGAGCGGACGGTCAGGTATTATTTCCAGGTGCTTGATGAAAAGGGGCTGACTGAAAATCACGGCAAAAAGGGTCGGGTAATCACTGAACTTGGACTTAAGGAACTTGGCAGGGTAAAAATTTTTGACAAAGTTGGTTTCTTAGAGGCCAAGATTGACCAATTGACCTACAGGATGGGGTTTGACCTCTATAAAAGAAGTGGAACTGTCATAACGAATATCAGCTTTATTGAGACCAATATGTTGTTCCGAGTTGCACCTATGATATGTCAGGTGTATGAGGCGGGCTACTCAATGGGTACTATGATGGCCCTGTTCAGGTCTGGCGAGAAAGTGAGTGGTACAAGAGTCCCGCCAGGAATGACAGGGTTTGGGACAGTATGTTCACTTACCTTGAATGGGATTCTTCTTGCCCATGGTATTCCCACTCATTCGAGTTTCGGAGGTCTCCTGGAACTGCAAGAGCATAAGCCGACACGATTTGTTGAAATTATCAAGTATGACGGTACCAGTATCGACCCATTAGAGGTCTTTATCAGGAGTGGCATGACAGATTATGCCGGAGCCATTAAGGATGGCAATGGGAGAATTGGTGTCGGTTTCAGGGAGGTGCCGGCCGACAGTCGAGAGAGTGTTATCGCCCTCACCGAGAAAGTAAAGGACGTGGGACTTGGTGGGTTCCTGTCGGTCGGTTGGCCCGGGCAACCCCTGTTGGAGATTCCGGTTACTGAAGGAAGAGCCGGGGTCATTGTCATAGGTGGGCTTAACCCAGTGGCAATTCTCGAGGAGACAGGGATTAAGGTGAGATCCCGGGCAATGGCCGGTATGGTGGAATATGAGAAACTTTTCCATTATCAAGAGATGAGTGAGCGTATCAGCGCAATGTTCTGAGTTAGGCGAAGTGATGGTGTTGCCTACGTAGAGTTCATTGGCGGAGCAGAATACTTTACTGTTCTTGGTGGGGCTACTTTTTGAGATCACTGTTTCATTTCCATAATAACCTGTCGGTTCATCCCAGGATTTCATTGGCAAAGTATGTTGGGGCCAATATGAATGGTCCTCATTGCTCTGTTAAAACACCTCATTCTGCCAGCATTCTAGTGCTGCAAGGGCGATTTCCTTGCGCTTTTCGCCTCGTAAGCGCTTGGGAACTTTCTTCTCCCAGGGGGGGAAGAGCCCAAAATTGACATTGGAAGGCTGGAAACAGCTTGGGTCAGTCTTGGTGAGGTGGGTGATCAGGGCACCAAGGGCCGTTTCCGGTGGGGGCACGACTGCAGGTTTTCCCTGCAGGCTGCGAGCTGCGTTTAATCCTGCAAGAAGTCCCATGGCTGTGGACTCCACATAGCCCTCTACTCCGGAAAGCTGACCGGCCAGATAGATTGCAGGTGCTCTTTTGAGTTGCAGGCTTGGCTCCAGTAATTCCGGGGCGCAGACAAAGGTGTTGCGATGGATGGAACCGAGACGGACAAAGTCTACGTGCTCCATACCTGGGATCATTCGGAAAATTCTTTTCTGTTCCGGGTAGGTGAGTTTGGTTTGAAAACCGACCAGGTTGTAGGTCGTTCCCTCTTTGTTTTCTTTTCGCAACTGGACCACTGCGTATGGGTCCTGTCCGGTACGAGGGCTTCTCAGCCCCACAGGTTTCATTGGTCCGTAGCGTAAGGTGTCTTCTCCCCGGGACAGGATCACCTCAATGGGCAGACAGCCTTCAAAATATTTTTCCTCCTCAAAGGATTTCAGCGGAACAGTTTTTGCCTCAGCAAGGGCATGGATAAAGGCAAGGTACTGTTCTTTGTCCATGGGACAGTTCAGGTAATCACCAGGGCCGTCTTCCCAGCGTGATTTGGAATAGATGATATTCATATCCAGAGATTCTTCTGAAACAATGGGAGCAATGGCATCGTAAAAAGCAAGACGTTTTTTGCCGGTTACTTCTGCCAGGGTGTCAGCCATACCTTCTGAAGTCAGAGGGCCGGTGGCCAGGATGATTGGGGTCGCCGAATCTGCATGCAGTGTTGTCTGCTCTTCGTGAATCACCTCTATGAGCGGGTGGTTTTCTATTTGTTCTGTGATCCTGGTCGCAAAATCTTCCCGGTTGACGGCCAGTGCCTGTCCGGCAGGTACAGCTGTTTCGTCGGCAATTCGAATGATGAGTGAATGAAGACGACGCATCTCTTCCTTGAGTAGACCAACGGCTGAGGTTGCGGCATTAGAACGGAGTGAATTGCTGCAGACCAGTTCGGCCAGGAGAGGTGAACTGTGAGCCGGACTGAATTTTTGAGGTTTCATTTCATAGAGGCGGACATGGCACCCCAGTTGTACGGCCTGCCATGCAGATTCACAGCCTGCCAGGCCGCCACCGATAATATGAATATGTTGTGTAGTCGTCATGATAGATGGTTTCTTGCTAAAATTTAGAATTGAGGAATTGCTATTAAGGCCACCTTGCATAATTGCCTTTTCGCCCAAACTCTTCGGTTTGCTCCTACTTTTTTCAACCTACGGCCCTTTGTCTTTGCCCCCTTGCTTTACGGTTTTATGATGGATGTTGGAAGCTTGCGTCGTCCCCATTGCAGGGCATCTGCGTGGGAGTCGAAGTAGAGATCAATCCTGTTTGGTCCTTTGATGGCCCCTCCTCTGTCCTCGACCACGCCCCAGCCGTAGCCGGGAATATACATCTTGGTGCCGAATGGGTAGTACTTGGTGTCAGCAGCAATGGTGCCGTCTGCCGGGAGAAAATACCAGGGGAAAAGGATCAGGCGAACAGGAATTAGCCAAGGTCGCTGCACTGAATCCACTGAAAAGAAACCTTCTTGCGGTTCCATTGGGTAGGTGCCGCTGGCAGTTTTTCCGGTGTATGATCGTCCTGCCCCTTTTCCTTTGCTGACATATCGATTCCAGAAATCCAGTTTCAGATAGGCCCAGCTGCCTCGTTCCCAGCTGCAGCACTTGGAGCAGCCGCAGTAGGCAGTGGTTTCCATCATGCGGCTGACCGGCTTTTTGGCACAGCCACCGAGAAAGAGGCAGAGTAGGATGAGAAAAAGAGATACCCACTTCAGTCTTGACTGGAGGTGTATAATACCATTCTCTCTCATGTGCGATGGAACCATTTTTTGATGTCGCCTTCAGAAAATGTCTTGAGTACGGGCCTGCCGTGGGGGCAGTGGGAAAAGAGGTCCGCTCTGGCCATTTTGTCGAGGAGTGCGTCGATTTCTTCTTGAGCCAGTGCGTCGCCCGCCTTCACAGCGGCCTTGCAGGCCATGGAGGCGAGGACATCTTCGAGCATGGATCCTTTTCTGCTGGGACTATTCGAGCTCTCGAATTGCTCAAGAAGGTCGAGGAAGAGTTCTGTGGGAGAGCTATGCCCACCAAGCGCCGGAACGGCGGAGATGACATAGGAGCTGCCACCGAATTCGCGTATGGTAAAACCCATTTTATCTATATCATCACCATACAGTTCTACTTTCTGTATGTCACCAACAGAGAGTTCCACGGTTTCGGGAAAGAGCAGGGTCTGGCGAACAATAGCATTACGCAGGAATTGTCCTTTTAGTTCTTCAAAGAGTAAGCGTTCGTGAGCCGCATGCTGATCTATTACAACAAGATCACTGCCGGAGCGGCAGAATATGTAGAGATTGTTAAATTGGCCGATGACCTGAAGCCCATGGTTTCTGCTCGCAGGGTCATCAAAAACAGGTCTCGGTCCGCTTGCCTTGCTGGCGGTCACTTCTTTGGCAGCAGGTGGTGGTTCTGCAGTAGTCGGAGGAGCAGCTTGCGCAACAACTGCTGCTGCTGACCGCGGCTTTTGTCGCTGATCTCTTTCAACTGGAGTTGGCGAAGAGAGTATCGGCTGCGTGGTTGGCTCGACGTGCCATGCAGAACTTTTCTGATGTTCTCTCTTCTCAGCAGGCAGGGAAAGTTGTTCGTGTTTTGAGGAGACAGTTCCAGAGGGAGCAGGAGCAGCGGCGGAGAAAAATGATTTTTTCAGGGTCTGTTGGTATTGCTGAATGGCCTGTTGAATGGCCTGTACAATGAGCTGGTGAATATCACGGCTACGTCGGAAACGGACTTCCTGTTTGGTTGGGTGTACATTGACATCCACCTCGGCAGGACTCAGTTGCAGGTGGATAAGGCCAGCGGGATTTTTTCCCTTCATGAGAAAACCGCGCAGTCCTTCTGCCACGCCATGGGTCAGCATCCTGTCTTTTACTGAGCGGCCGTTGACCAGGATTCTGACGCGTGCAGACCCCTGAGTGGGTTGATCGGGCGGTACCAGATAGCCACGCAGCTGAGGCAGGGACGTGCCTGGCTCGGAGTGGTTGATCTCCATGAAGCTGCCCGAGTAGTTCATGATGGAAGCAAGGCGATGGGTCAGGCTGTGATTGGAATCCAGGTGCAGGGTTTCTCGGCCGTCAATACGCAGGATAAAGCTGACGTTGGTGGCGGCCAGACTGTAGCTTTTGATGACTTCTTCGATATGTCCCAGCTCCGTCCGCTGGGTGCGAAGGAATTTTCTGCGAGCAGGTGTGTTGCCAAAGAGGTTGCGGATCTCCATGATGGTGCCGCGAGAGCAGCCGGTTTCATGGATTTTTGTCAATTTTCCATAATTCAGGATGGCGGTTGTGCCCAGCTCCGCTGCCTGCTGCCTGGAGGTGATGCTCATCCGGGAAACCGAGGCAATGGAGGGAATGGCCTCTCCACGAAATCCCAGGGAATTGATTGCATCCAGATCCTGATCAGCAGAAATCTTTGAAGTTCCGTGCCGCTCCAGGCATAGGAGAACATCATCCTCATCCATTCCCTCACCGTTGTCAATGACCCGGATAAGCCTGGTTCCTCCCCCTTCAATCTCTACTTCGATTCGATCTGCACCGGCATCCAGGCTGTTTTCGATCAGTTCTTTGACAACAGATGCAGGACGTTCGACCACTTCACCAGCGGCTATGCGGTTGGCAAGTTGTTCGGGGAGTACACGGATTTTAGACATGAGTTTAAATTCTTGGAAGTACTTATGGCCACCTTGCAAAATTCTAATTGTTCAAGGTACCCTTATGCCCCTCAGGACGGTATTGAAACGATTTAGGAATGTTTTAAAAATCAAGTTTACCTAACTTAAGGCTTCATGGTAAACTAAATAACTACAATAGCTAACAAGTATACCAGTTTTTATACGTTTACTTTAGTTTTTTTTCGTAATGGTCCAGCGCTGCTCCAGGATAGATTGGCTCTCAATATTTTGGGGTAATGGTCATGGATCGAACTGGGATTACAGGTGAATCCTCAGTGGATATTGTTTTTTTATCGGAAAGGACTGAAAGAAAGGAAGAAGAATGACGGATCCTCTGAAAAAAAAGCTTGTCCCCATTACCGATTTGCAAGACATACGGGGGGTGAAGCTTCCTGTTGGTCTTAACTTTGTTCAGTTGGTGGTAACCGGTCCTCCCGGAGCAGGGAAAACCTACTATATTAATCATGTGCATGGCTGGCCCAATGAAGGCTATGTGGATTTAACTCGCAAGGGGTGGTGGAAAGATCAAACTCTCACTTATCGTCCACGGGAGGTGCATCTTGGTTTTCCTTTCAAAGGATTTTCTGAGGCATTAACTGTTTTTGATAAGGAGTGGCTGGAGGCGGAGGAGCCACTCTACCTTGAGCTGGAAAGAATTCAGATTCCACCAGCCAGTAATAACATCTTTCAGACAAACTGGAGAAATCGATATATCTTCGAGTTTTTACTGCCTAATCCTGAAACAATTTTTGAGCACCGTTTGGAGAGACATAAGGAAGGCTATTTTCCTGTCGATGAAAACCTGACTTTGGAAATGGTTATTCGGCAATCAGCGATCTATCGTGAAGTTGCTTTTTATATGCACCAGGCCCAAATGCAGGTGTATGTACGGGAAGGTCTGAATAAGCCTCCCATGCGTATCGCAGAGAAAGATGATGTGAATATTCCTGAATGGGCCAATACCGACTCTGATTTTAGACCTGACCTGACCACTCTGCTTGGTTGGAAGCAGCTTGTTTTTCGTGATAACCCCATTGAATGGTTTACTGTTACAGATCAATTGCAGGTTTTGAAAAATGAGTGTCGTATTCCCCATGACGGGAAGACCTTTGAGATGATCATTGGCAAGCAAAAGCTTGTCTTCCATCCTGAAATCCCCCTTGGGGTCAAGAAAAAGAACATTCAAAAAAATTGGCTGATTGCCACATCCAAGGTCTGTGCCGGTGACACTATCCATGGATTTGCCCGAATTATAGTTGGGGAAACAATACTCATAGGGCGTGATAACCGACAATATGATGATATCTTTCATTTTTCAAAGTGTGTGTCTAAGAGGCATTTGACTGTCACCAATATTAAGGGAGATCTGCAAATTACTCCCTTAAATGATAAGAATCCGATTCAAATTGTTCGAAGTGAAGAGCAGGATATCCGGGAGCGTATTGGCACAAATCGCTTTAATTCAATTTGCGGTATGCGTCAAATCTATGGAAGTAGCATTTCCATGTTGTCTCCTGATGAGGCACTGTCAACTATCAAAGAAGTGAATGAAATTCTTCTTCGTGAAGTCTATCGGGAGAAAAATGACTTGGGGGTTCCCGGCGCGCTTCTTGAACCTCCTGAAGAGTTAACACTTCTTCTTGTCGGAGATCTGCACGCTCAGGTAGACAACCTTCTCAAAATTTTGACTGAGAATTGTCTGCTGGCTCACCTTGCAGCCAACAGTGCCTGTCTGGTCATACTTGGAGATGCCGTTCATTCAGAGATTCCAAAAGAAATGGAAGATATGGATAATTCTATTTTGATATTGGATCTCATCTTTAAAGTAAAATGCCAGTTTCCTGAAAATTTCTTTTACCTCCTTGGCAACCATGATAGTTTTGACACCACGATCAGTAAAAACGGGGTGTCCCAAGGTGTGTTAATGCGTAAACGCCTGCTGGAAGTACGTGGCGAGGAGTATGTGGCAGAGATGCGGAAGTTTCATGACCTGCTTCCCATGATCATGAAAACAGATTCATGCATGGCCTGCCATGCTGCTCCTCCACGTAAAAGTATTACCAGGGAAAAACTGATAAACCTTCGGAGTTACCCAGAGATCTGTAATGAAATTCTCACGAACAGAATTAAACGTTCCCATTATCTTGCAGGGTATGATAAGAGAGATGTGAAGCAGTTTCGGAAGGGTCTACAGCTTCCTAAAAGGTCTCCGTTTGTGGTTGGTCATACACCCCTTGATCCCTTCAATAGCTTTTGGAAAAATGCTGGTAATATTAAAGGGCATCATATTATATACAGTGGCCATTTGGATGGACCGAGTCTGTTCATTCAAATAAAGAAGATGATGATTCCCCTGAGTTATCCGGCAGAGCCGCTGGTGAAAATTATTAATGAAATGAGGTAAGACTGTTATCACAGCTTATAGCCTCTAGTGAATTGCTACTTTCATGAGATGAGAGTACGAGCTATTTAACTCACCTGATCAGGAGCATAATATATGGTAATGAAGACAACAAACCCATTGGCAGGGTTACTGCGAAAGTCGCCGTTTAAACCGATTCAGCAACATATGAGAGTTGTATTCTCCTGTGTCATGTTGTTGCCCGCCTTATTTGACGCAGTCTATAAAAAGGATCAGAGAGAGGTGCTTAATATAGCAAAACAAATTAGTAAACTCGAGAGCGATGCAGACGTGATAAAGTCCGAGTATCGTCATCATATGCCTAAGACCTTGCTGCTTCCCGTTGATAGAAAAGATCTTCTCAGTCTGATTCATGAACAGGATTCTATTTCTGATGGTGTTGAAAAGGTTAGTCAGATTTTAACCAATCGTGACATGATCGTTCCAGATGCCATTAAAGATGGACTTGATGAACTTCTTGAAGGGACAATGGAAATCAGCAGTCAGGCCATGACGATGATAGAGGAACTTGACGAGTTGGTACATGTCGGATTCAGCGGCAAAGAGCATGACAGAGTTGCGAGTATGATCAAAGGCGTGAGAAAAGGTGAACATAATATTGATAAAATTCTGCGAAAAGTGAACCGGAGGCTTTTTACCGTAGAACATGAGCTCGACCCTGTATCTGTAATATTCTGGTATAAAATCATTGAAGAAGTCGGGAACATCTCTGATCATGAAGAAAATATGGCCGATCGCTTGTTGTTGTTTTTGTCAAAATAAAAAAGAGAGGTAACTCTTCAGCAGCATTACATTGGTACCTGAACGGCTTGCTTAGAAAGACAGGCAGTTTTTGCAGGCTTGGTCGAGTAGATATGGAATCCCGCTGAACAGTTACATTCCTGTGTAATTGCATTTTCTTTGCATGCACCTGATTCGCTATAAAAAGAGAGAAAAATGGAAGTTATTGCTGCATATGGAACAATCCTGATTGTGTTGGCCGTGGTCTTCGGGCTCTTTATGACTTGGGGCGTTGGCGCAAACGATCTGGCAAATGCCATGGGGACCTCCGTGGGGGCTGGTGCTGTAACTGTGAAGCAGGCCATCGGTATTGCCATCGTATTTGAGTTTGCCGGTGCTGTGTTGGCAGGCGGAAATGTTACTAAAACAATCCGCAAAGGAATTATTGATCCAACAGCCATTATTGCCACTCCTGAGATTTTGGTCTATGGCATGCTTGCGGCACTGCTTGCAGCGGCTGTCTGGTTGATGATAGCCTCCAGTAGGGGGTGGCCTGTATCCACAACCCATTCCATTGTTGGCGCGTTGGTTGGTTTTGCCATTGTCGGCATAGGGCCAGAGGCCGTGAATTGGGGAAAAATAGGAAAAATTGTTGTCAGTTGGATTGTTTCTCCAATGATTGGTGGCACCATCGCTTTTATTCTGGTGATGACCACACGAAAGCTGATTTTTAACAGTGATAATCCACTAAAAAGCGCGAAAAGATATGCTCCTATATATATTTTTCTCGTTGGGTTTATGATATCTCTAATAACCTTATTTAAGGGCTTGAAACATCTCCATATTGACCTGACGGCTATGCAGAGTTTCGGGCTGGCAATTCTCATTGGTCTTTTTACCAGTGCTATCAGCTGGATTTTTGTCAGAAAAATTAAAGAAGATGTGGAAGCGGATCGAGATTTTCATTTTGCAAGTGTGGAAAAGGTTTTTACTCCCATGATGCTTTTTACCGCTTGTTCAATGGCCTTTGCGCATGGATCCAATGATGTTGCAAATGGTATTGGACCTTTGGCAGCTGTCATCAGCATTGTTACCTCCGGTGGTGAGGTTATGCAGAAGTCTGAAATGCCTATCTGGATACTGATGATCGGTGGAACGGGTATTGTCCTTGGTCTTGTCACCCTTGGCTATAAGGTTATGTTGACAGTGGGTACCAAGATTACAGAACTCACTCCGTCGCGTGGCTTTTGTGCTGAACTGGCCGCTGCCAGTACGGTTGTTCTGGCCTCACGTACCGGCTTGCCGGTATCGACAACGCATATTCTGGTGGGAGCCGTCCTTGGTGTTGGTCTGGCTCGCGGCATAGGAGCCCTTGATCTGCGTGTTGTCATGAATATTATTATTTCATGGATTGTTACCCTGCCGGCAGGAGCCATACTGGCGATGGTCTTTTTCTTTTTTCTGAAGGGAGTCTTCGGTTGAGAGAGGTCGGTATGAGTTCCTCCGCACTTTAGGTGAATTCCGATTGCTTAAAACTCGTTACACCACGAGAGTGGTGTAACGAGTTTTGATGAGTTGCTGCACCAGGAATGAAGGTTGAAGCCCATGCCACTCAGTTCTTACTGTTTTGTTATAAAGACTCAAGCTCGTAGTCGTATCTCTTTTCATTCAGCCGTCTGAATCCTGTGCCTCCTTCTAAAAGAAAACTTCCAGCCACTTCTTCACCAAAGCCAAAACGGGTATACAAAAAACCGCTGAATGAAAAGCATATTATCGGTTTTCTTTTTGCGATCAGTCTCGCTTTGACCCTTTTTCTTGGGGGGCTATTGCTTACCCTTGCTCTTTTGAAGATTCCCGATATCAGGACTATTGCCGAGTACCAGCCTGCACAGGCTTCGGAAATTCTTGATCGTTATGGGAATGTTATTGATCGGATCTATACAGAGAATCGTACGGTAATTCCCCTTTCCGTCATGCCGTCATATCTGCCCCAGGCATTTGTCGCGGCCGAGGATAGTCGTTTTTATGACCATCCCGGGCTTGATCTTTGGTCGGTTTTCCGGGCGGCGATCAACAACATGAAAAGCGGACGACGTGGTCAGGGAGGATCGACCATCACTCAGCAGGTTGCTCGTTCTCTTCTTCTCTCCCCTGAAAAAACGTATCTTCGGAAGTTCAAAGAGGCAATTCTGGCCTGGCGGATAGATACCCTTTTGAGTAAAGATGACGTTCTTCATATCTATCTCAACCAGATTTATCTCGGAGATGGGGCATACGGTGTGGAAGCGGCAGCCCAAGCCTATTTTGGTAAGCATGCAAGGGAGCTGAGTCTTGGAGAGGCTGCGATTCTTGCCGGTCTTCCTCAGGCACCCAGCCGCTACTCTCCCCACCGTCATCTGGAGGCGGCACAAAAAAGACAACGGTACGTCCTCAATCGTATGGCTGCCGACGGATTTATCAGTTCAGAAGAGGCGCGTAGTGCCTTTACCAAATCTTTATCATTGATTGGAGGAACTAAAGAGAAAAAGGGCATCAACGGATATTTTGTGCAACTGGTGAGAAAGCAGGCGGAAGAGATTTTAGGCACTTCCCTCAATCGTGCCGGTGTCAGGATTTATACTACCTTGGATCCTGTGCAGCAGAAACAGGCAGCCTTTGCCCTTCGGCATGGGGTTGAGTCATTTTTTCCAGGAAATCGGAAGGTCCAGGGAGCTATTGTCTCCCTTGACGCCTGCAATGGCAGAGTAAGGGCCTTGAGCGGCGGGCTTGATTTTAACAAGAGTGCTTTTGATCGGGCAACACAGGCCAGGCGGTCAGCCGGTTCCCTCTTTAAACCCCTGCTCTATGCAGCGGCCTTTGAAAAGGGTTTTACCCCGCAAAGCAGAGTGCTTGATGCTCCATTTTCTCTACGCGGCGGTGATGGAAAGATGTGGAAGCCGAGAAATTTTTCCGGCAGACATTATGGGGAAACAACGCTACGCGAGGCATTGGTCCATTCACGTAATATTGTGGCCATCAAATTGCTGCAGAAGGTGGGTATAGCCAGAGTTCGGAAACTGGCTGAAAATTTTGGCATCCGACCTCCCATAACATCGGATCTTTCTCTGGCCCTGGGGGCGACAGGAGTCTCTCTTCTGGAAATGACTGCCGCCTATTCTCCTTTTGTCTGCCAGGGGAATTATGCTCCCCCCATCTTGCTCACCGGCATAGATGCAAATAATGGCAGGAATATTTATCGTGTAAAGCCGGCAGGGAAACAGGTTCTGGATGGATCTGTGGCCAGGGAAATAAAGGGGCTTTTGGGCGCAGTGATAGAGGAAGGGACCGGGAAGCGGGCAGCAGGGTTGTCTGCACCTTCTGGTGGCAAGACCGGGACCACTAATGACAATCGAGATGCATGGTTTGTCGGTTTTTCGGGGCAGCGACTCGGCGGAGTATGGCTTGGCCATGACGATAATACAAGCCTGGGCAAAGGAAAAAGCGGCGGCGTTGTGGCGGCACCTATCTGGCATGATTTTATGGCAGGAACTGAGAAAGAGTAGAAAAGAATATGGACTATAGGGATATTGTTAGCAGCTGTTATTGCGGAGACGGATCGATAAAGCTGAAAAAGGCTGAAAGCTTAGCTGAAGAGTATGGTACTGGGATATTACAGCATGCCGACATCATTGCTCAGCTGAGAATCGTTAAGGATGCAGTCATGTCCCTTGATGCACATATGACTGCAATGGAGATGGGGAAAACCTGTAGCCAGTGTGCTGCAAAACCGGATGGCGGTTGCTGCAGTGCCTACATGGGAAATGAAAACAACGATGCCTTGCAGCTGCTCATGAACATCCTTGCCGGAGTTACGGTCAAACAGGTCTGCAATAATGATGTGGAATGCTGTTTTCTGGGGGAGCGAGGCTGTATCTTACTCTTCAAACCCATTTTTTGTCTCAATTACCTCTGTCCCCACATTCAAAAAGAGTCGACCACCCAGGCATTGCAGGACCTCGAGCAAAAAACCGCCACCCTCCTGGGAGCCCAGTCAGACCTGGAACAACAACTCATCCGATTCCTACAAAAGTAATCCCTCTACCAAGGAAGTTGTATAGTTGTCGGAATCGTTTGTTCCAGACAGAAAAAACCCCACCGCATGAGAATCATGCAGTGGGGTTTTTGAGTTCAACTTCACTAAGAGGATAGCAGTGCCGCAGATTTAGACATAGCAGGCTGGTGAAGCATAGCCCGCTATGTGATCCAGTCTGCTCGTCGAAAGGTGTGGTGCTGCTATCCTCTTAGAAGGGTTTCATGGTCCAGATTCCGCAAGGACAGGTATCGGTACAGAAACCGCAGGCAATGCATTTTTTGTCATCCGAGATATACTCATAGGAACAGCCATGGCGGGATTCATAGCCGTTGGCATGGGCGTATTCCAGTTCCCGTCGGCTAATGGCCCCTTCCGGGCAGATGGTTTCGCAGAGATGACAGTCACGACAGGAGGCGCAGGAAAGACAGCGATCTGCTGAGTTCTCCTGACTGTGTTCATGGGCCTGATCCGGGGTGTAGTGGGTGATGGTCAGGGCCTTCTGGGTGATGACTTCTTTGGTGAACGGTTTCCACTCTTCACCTTTAAACTGGGCAAGAATGTACTCTGCTGCTGTTTTACCGGCACCCAGGGCATTGGTGGCCAGACCGGGTTTTTCCACATCGCCGATGGCAAGGACCTTGGCATCGGTGGTCAGGTGGGCCTCATCGGTCTTGAGCCAGGCGGCGCCACCGACAGTGACGGTTTCCACAGAATCGGGCAGGAATTTCAGCTTGGGAACATCGCCGATGGAGATGATCACGGTCTGGGCCGGGATTACTTCACCGGTATCCATGACCAGGCCTTCTGCTGTGACCTCTTTGGTCATAACAGGCCAGCGGAACTGAGCGCCTAAGGCCTCGGCTGCCTCTTTTTCCTTACCAAAGGCCAGGGGTTGTTGGATATCCACAAGGGTGACCTTTTCGGCACCGAGTCGATATGCCTCGCAGGCCACATCGCAACCAACATTTCCGGCTCCGATGATCACTACTTCTTTGCCGACTTTCTCCGGTTTTGCACGTTTGGCCTGTTTCAGAAAGTCCAGGGCAGGGATGACGGCTTCGTGTCCCGGAAAGGGGATTTTACGGGGGTCATGGGTACCTACCGCCACAACAACATAATCAAATTCATCTTTGAGTTTGGCAAAGGTCTCTTTATCCATATCCACTCCCAGGTTGGTGTGGATATTAGGAGTGTCCAGGAAACGTTTTATTTCCTGATCCCATATGGCCTGTGATAATCGTTCCCAGGGGATGGCCTGGGCCAGCTTACCGCCTATTACCGTGTCTTTCTCGAAGATGTGGGCTTCAACGCCTTCCAGTGCCAGTTGCCAGGCCGCATTCATTCCTGCAGGGCCGCCGCCGATGATGGCCACTTTTTTGCCAAGAGACGGGGCAACAGAAGGGGCATTGGCATCGCCTACAGCACGGCCAAGGACCTGTACTTCAATAGGATCGTCCACTTCCCCGCGAGAACAGTTTTCCATGCATAAGTTGGGGCAGACTGCTCCACAAACAGAGGCAGGAAGGGGTGAGTAGCGAAGCAGCATTTCGTAGGCTTCGTCAATCTGGCCTTCCCGGATAAGTCGCAATCGATCAACAGTGGGGATATGAACGGGGCAGTAATAGGTACAAGGTGCTGCGGATTCGCGGTTGGCCCAGTAGGGTTTTCGCCGTCTCATATCACCTGCCGGTACGGCACCGATGACACTGCGGTCCAGGCCGGGGGAAAGATCACGCAGGGGATCGCCACCGCCAAAGGCCAGGTTCCAGTGTTTGTTGCGGAACTCGGCCATGGGCATAGGACCGGAGAACATAAGTGCTCGTTCCTGAGGAGTAACGGCATTGAGGACTTGCCACTCATCACGAACCAGAAGTGTTTCCTGCAGGTCCTGACGCGAAATGTTGGCCAGATAGTTTGGCATATTTTCTACCAGCCATTGCCACTGTTCATCAGTGGGGGCGGCCTGGCGGGAATTGGTCCGTGCGTAGGAGTCGTCGGTCTTGCCACGGTAGAAAATTGTACCGCCCACCAGACCTACGCAGGGACGATAGCCCAGGACATTGTCCGGGGTCTTGGCATCAATGCCGCAGACCACACCTATCCCGCCGCAGTTGAACTCTGCAAAGGAATCACCGGTAGAGCCAAGAATCCAGAGCTCCGGTTTCTCATAGTCGGGGTTCCACTTGGTCATGGTCAGACCGCGGGCACCGATGGAACCTCTGATGTAGACCTTACCGTTTGCCATGGCATTGCAGACACCGTTGGTGGCATCACCAAGGACCGTAATCTCGGCTCCGATGTTTAGGTAGCCCACGTCATCAGACGCTGCACCTGTGCAGGTTATAGTTGTTCCAGGCAGACCCATGCAGCCCAGGCGCTGTCCGGTAGGTCCGGAGACCTCTATGGAAAGCCCATCTGCATGCTGCAGTCGAATACCAAGGTTATGCTGACCCATGGACTCGATTTTGAGAACATTGCTCTTTTCGGCAGCTGCCCGGACCAATGCCTCAAAATCCATGGAATTGATTCTGCGGCCATTTTTATCCAGGCCTTTTACAACAGTCGCACTCACTGAAAACTCCTTATGAAAAAAAGTTTAGATTCTTGTTCGGATATGGGGAATATTCTTTTCTTGAAATTATAACAAGTTGGAATGTTACCTTTATCCTCTGTCGTCAAGAATCTTATCCTTTAGGGCTTAAGTCTTTTGTGTTCAGCACTCAGGATGGATAACACCATGTGTCTTTTCTGAGTATTGAACATTGAAAACTGAAAACTAACAGACATATTTTATGTTTAAACGCTCAGCCGCATCCTTGTCGCCAATGCCAAGGGCATCGGACATACCTATGGGCAAGGTCTGGGATCGTCCCAGCGGTGCCATGATCTTCTTCATTTCGGTACGAATGGACATGAAGACATCTGCCACCCTTTCTGCCACGTGGTCGGGATCAAGTCGACGATACAGTTTCGGGTTCTGACTGGTGATACCCTTGGGACAGATACCAACATTACAGACGTTACAACGATTTTTCTCGTTGCCAAGACAACCGGCTGCCGCCTGCATGATGTATTTGCCGATATGAACACCGGAGGCACCAAGCATAATCAGAGCTAAGCCGTTCTGGGTGACGTTGCCGTTTTTACCGATTCCCCCTGCAGCAAAGATTGGGATTTCGTTCTGTTTTCCTTGGGCAACCAGATCCAGGTAGCACTCACGGACATTGGAGGCAATGGGATGACCGGTGGCGTCCATGGATACGTTGTAGGCAGCACCTGTTCCGCCGTCGATGCCGTCGATGAGCAGACCTGAGGCGTAGGGATTACGGACCAGGTTATTGAGTACTGATTTGGCTGAGGTAGAGGCTGAGATCTTGGGATAGACCGGGACCTTGTGGCCAAAGGCAGTTGACATGGTCTGGATCATCTTCATGACCGACTCTTCAATGGAGTAGAGGGTCTGATGAACCGGTGGCGAAGGAAGGTCGACACCCTCTGGAACACCACGTAGACGGGCGATGAGCTTGGAGACCTTGAACCACATAAGGAGTCCGCCGTCACCAGGTTTTGCACCCTGTCCATATTTGATTTCTATGGCTGCCGGATCACACTGCATGTCCGGGATGGCGCGAATGATTTCATCCCAGCCAAAGTAACCGGAAGCGATCTGGAGGACGATGTATTTGAGATAGGGGCTCTTCAGCACCCATGGCGGACAACCTCCCTCACCAGTACACATGACCACTGGAATACCCAGTACCTCATTGCAGTAAGCCACACCTTGAAGCAGTCCCAGCCACATGTTGGGGGAGAGGGCACCAAAGGACATGGAGCCGATAACAAAGGGGAAGATCTCCCTGGTTGGCGGAATCCAGCCGCCTTCGGCCTTGCGTTTCAGGTACTCTGCCGGGTCGAGGACTCGGCCGAGGGTGGTGGTCACGTTGAACTCATGGCGTCCGGCATCAAGGGCGGGATCAGTGAGCATGGAGATGCGGTTAAACATGATCCGGTCAAGGAGGGTGGGGCCAGGTTTGTTGCGCCGGCCGCCTCGTTTCATCGGTTCACCCTTCTGGTTGTTAAAGAAGAGTGTCCTGTGCTCGTTGGTGTTGGGGACCGGCATGATTGCCTCGTTGGGGCAGACCATGGAGCACATGGAACAACCGATACAGGCATTGGCCATGTTTGGTTTCTGGCGAATCCCGACAAAGGTACGGTATTCGTTGCCACGGCTCTTTTTGAGGACATCCAGCTTTGGCATCCTCTGTCGTCTATAGGCCAGGTAGATGGCCTCTTTTGGGCAGACTGCGGTGCAGTGACCACAGAGGGTACACCTGTCTTCCCGGTGCTGGACTATCCAAGGCAGGTCGGTATAACTTAAGCTGCCTGGGCTAATGGATACGGATCGTGCTGGGACCATATTGTCAGTTCCTTTCTCTCTGGTGGTACAATGATTGTGTGTTCACGCATGGGTTGAAAATCGAAGGAGGGGTCACGGTCAGGGACCATGGCATCCACTCCGCACATCTCGGAGGCAATGGCCCAGGCACCTTCGCGGCCGCCAACGGTTGCGGGCCTCAGTTTTTTCTGATCCATTGCCAGCATACAGGTTTCATCGGGCAGGGTAGCGATTACTGCGTTGGGGCCGTCAATGATGAGACGACGGCAGGCGTTGCGCAAACCGGTAAGAAATTCACCCTGTGGATGGGTGGCCAGTTCCTCGCTTCGTAACGGGGTAATGATATGCTTGTAGGCCTGCAACGGCAATTTCAGCTGTTTTAGGGTGTAGTGGAGAATATGAGTGAAGACCTCCGAGTCGCTCTGGTATCCGGTATAGCCTGGAAAATGTTTACCCAGCAGCCAGTCGCGAATGGGAACAAAGGCAGTGTTCTCACCATTTGTCATGGAGGAAATTCCTTGGATAAAGAAGGGGTGACAGGCATAGAGGTTGATTCCGTAGTTGGTGTTCTGTCTTCCCTGGGCCATACAGACCCGTGACAGAATCCGGCTGTCGGAAAGGCCAAGGCCATCACCAACGCCGAGTGGCCAACCTACTTCTTTGATGGTAGCCACATCGGGCCAGAAGGAAAAGGCTGTGAGGTCGTTGCCGTGCTCTTCTCCGTCTCGGCGCAGGGCCAGGCGGGTGAGCATCAGTTCGGTCTCAATTTCTTCTTGTGAAAGGGAGGCAAAGGCTACGGGTAAATTATAGACCCGAAGGAAGTAACGATAGCGGTCTGTTGCCTCTATAAGAGACGAGTTGGTCTCGAACTCATGATCATATTTGAGTTCGTAGCCTCGATCCTGCATGAAGCTGTTCAGGCGATGCCAGGCCTCTTCTGTATGGGCGATACCGGAAAGAATGGGGAATTTCGAGTCATATTTGAAATCCTCAAAGTGAAGACCGCGAAGCAGCAGGCCGAGGCCGGAGCCGTCGTATCCTTCCTGCATGGCCTCCATGGCCTGGAGAACCTCATAGGGTGAGAAGGCCTCGCTGGCAGTTTTCAGGGCTAAACGACACATGCATTTCTCCTGATTTATTAAAATTGAACTGCCCTGTCAGAGGCAGAGGATGTTGTTTACCGATATAGTAAATACGGTAAGATATTTTGTCTAATTGTTTTTTTCTTTCTGTTTTATCGAAAAAAATAAAAGAAATTTGGCAAACCAAAAATGCTTACAACTAAACCCTGGCATTGTCAAGATGAAAGGATCGAGAGCTGAAAATCCAACTTGGCGCGGTGTTAATATTATGGTGGAACAGCCGATATGATTGTTTGGAGCTCTTTTCAAAAGAGAGGAAAGGGCAAAATCGGCCAGTGGTAATGCCTGCAGGGGAGAAGCAATCAGAAGAAACCCTGCCGGCATATGTGTAGGGGATACAGGTACCTGAGTTTTTTATAATGATACTGTCCCGCTATGGATAGGTATGTTTAGCGGTCCGTTCGTTGGAGAATCGGTGTTTGAATCTTTACCAATCAGTGGCTAAAAAAAATTTGACGCAGGAGGAGTGGAATGAAGATTAACACTTCGCAGATCAGCATGGACGCGTCAGCAGAGCACAAGGATGTGACAGAGCGGTTGGGGCAGGTAATTCGTCAACAGGAGGGAGAGGAACAGCAGTTTCGACTGAATTTGCCTGGCATCAGGAATTACAGATTGGAAAGAGTTGAAGAAAACAGGCAGTCTCAGGAAGTGAGGGCGGCAAGTTCAGTGCGTTGCTTCGAGCAGGAGATAAACTATCTGACTGAAGCAGATGAAGTAATGGAGCGGATGGTGGAAGAGGTCGTGGGACAGCAAGTCCGTCTGCGTAGGAGTGATGGTTTGGGGAATCGAGAAAATGTCTCGCTGAATAAGCCACTCAATCCGCCAGGAAAGCAGGTCTCTTTTTCCTTTGCCTCCCATTCTTTACAGTATGAGTATGAACGCGTCTCTGTTCATTCTTCAGGCGCTGTTCAACTTGATGATGGCCGTTCCATTGATTTTTCTTTGGAACTTACCATGGAACGGGAATCTCTGGTTCGGGAGAGTGTTGCCTGGCAGGCGGCGGGGCGAGTGCTCATGGACCCCCTGGTTCTTAATTTTGATTGTGATTTGAGGGGGCTGTCTAATAAGAAATTTCAGTTTGATCTTGATTGTGATGGGAAGGCAGATGAACTCTGTTGCTTACAGCCTGGAACCGGCTTCCTGGCCCTGGATTTAAACAATGATCGGAAAATAAATGATGGCGGTGAGCTCTTTGGTCCCAGTAGCGGCCATGGCTTTACAGAGCTTGCCGGATATGACCTGGATAACAATGGCTGGATTGATGAAAATGATTCGATTTTTCACAAGTTGAGTATCTGGAAACAGGACGGGGGAGATGAACCTGCTTTGCTCACCCTTGCCGAGGCTGGTGTGGGAGCGATCTGTCTGGCTTATGACAAGAGTAGCTTTCAGTTGAAAGGAGATAATAATGATCTTCTGGGAGAAGTGGCTGCCAATGGACTCTTTCTCACTGAAGCAGGAGAGGTGAGACCTATTCAGGAGATAAAATTGAGCATGGAGGAAGCTGAGAGTGATTCTTCATCATTTGTCAAAGATGGAGAAATAACAAATGGAGAACAGTCAGAAACTCTGCGCTTTCTAAGCCAAATGGTAGCCATTCGTCAAGCTGAGGCACAGGCCCTGACCCGGCTCCGTTTATTCAGGCGGGAGCCGCAGGATGAGCGTGATATCTTAGCCAGATTATTTCCGGAGTGGGAAAAAGAAATGGAGTTGGCATCTGTGCAGGAAAGAAGGAAGAAACTCAGTTAGCTTATGCTGAAAAAGACAGTTTGATCCGGGGCAGAGGTACTGGTACCCATTAATAAATTCCTCTGCCCTGGGGAGATGATTGTGGGTCACCATGTAAGTATGGAATTGGTCACAATCGGGTCGCCATTTGCCAGGACAAAGATTCCCGGATAACCTGCTGTTTCAAACCCCTCGCTTTTGGGATTGGAGAGATAGGAGTCTTTGATTACCAGGGATCCGGTTCGGTCATTACTTACAAAGAAAATTGCACTCCCCCCTTCCTTGGCGCTGTTCTCCTCGATCTTTGTTCCGCAGAGAGAAAGGGTGAAACTGTTCCCGTCATTGTAGATAGCCCCTCCGCTTCCGCCTCCCGGGGTCCCGGGGCGTGCAGGATTGGCACCGTATCCAATGGCGCGATTATGGCTGAAAAGACTGTTGAGCACAGTGTAGGAAACACCGATGCTGGAGAGGCCGCCTCCGTTGGAACAGATATTGCCGTAGTCTGCTTTCCCACCGAAGGTAGAGCTGACCACATATACAGGTTTGTTTTCATACTGGCTTAAGACCCGTACAGCCGCTCCACCTGTATCCGGTCCGGTATCAGCGCAGACATTATTGAAGAAGCGAGAGTTTATGATTTTAAATCTACCTCCACGAACCCATATGGCTCCTCCGCCATCATATTGATATTCTGTTTTTGAATTCCCATGGCTAAACGTTATATTCTGAACCGTGAGCTGGGGGTGGTCCTGATTCTGGCAATGGGAGGTAGTCCATACCTGTTCGGCATCACAGGTATTCATGTAGAGAATTCGACGCTTATCATTTCCGCTGAGGGTCACTTTGCCGCCACCGTCAATGACGATTCGGGGGCCGGTGTTATTAAAGACCTTTGCCGTTTCCTCCATGAGAATAGTAAGCGGAGCAGGTCCGCAGTTGAAGGTAATTACTCCTCCCTTGGCAACAGCAGCCACAACAGCTTCACTGGTACAGCTTTGCGGAGTGCCATTGCCTATGACTTGATTGGGCTGAGAGACATCTTCTTCCTGCGCCTCGGGAGGAATCAAACAGGTTCCATCAGGGTTCCCTGCTTCCACATTTTGTTGTCCGGCAGCAAAAATAGCTGGTAGAAACAAGGTGAAATCCTTTTTTCCTTCTCCACAAAAGCTGGGGGAAGGTGACAGGGCAATAAAAAAGCTGCTAATGTAAAAGAGAGTAACCAGGCGCATAGTGAATGATTTTTTTGGTTGAGAAAGACAACTTGTTTAACTGATGACCGTTTACTGGGGACGATGAGAGGTGTTGACTACATTGTTATCTCCCTTAATCAAGTATACAAAATTATTTTTGAAACATCCATGTGCATTTTGTGAAATGCATTAACCATATCAAGGGATATATTTTTGCCATTGAATATCCTTATTATTTGATTTGTGATAAGGTTTTGGTAAAGAGAGAGGTAACTCTGTTCATTTGTAAGGAATGATTTGAATCATTGACCTTTTTTCCTGATCATTGCTTGATATGGGGACGATGATTTTTGAACTCGTTGCTGAATGGAGAGGGCCTTGAGAAAACGGGATGAAATGAAATACAAGCGAGCGACCAGTAATTTTTTAATAAGAAAAAAAGTTTTGAGGTTGTCTGTTTTTCTCGTGGGACTCTTATTTCTCACGGAATCTGCTTTTGCAGAGACTCAATCCATGCCCGCTTGTCTTGAGCTCCTCCAGAACCGTTGTCAGAGCTGCCATTATCTTAATCGTGTCTGTCAAAAGCTTGAGGAGAAATCCAAGCGGCGCTGGGCGGCCACACTGAAGCGGATGGTTAAGCGGCGGGGAGCAAATCTTAGCGGGGAGGAACAGGATTTTCTTCTTGACTGCCTGGCGACTCCTGCTCCTGACATCAAACAGGAATGTGGAAAGTAGCTTTCTGGTGTTTCAATTAATAGCAGTAAATAATCTACGTATAAAAGATGGACTAGGTGGTGTATTCTTAGAGAAAAAGTGAGCACATGTTGCTCTCTGCAAAGAGATGTTATATCGTGTAATACGTTCAATACGACGATTCTGTTTCGTATATCAAGGATTATTTCAAAGGAGGTTGTTATGGAAACCGATATCCTTTTTTCCCCATTGACCATCAAAAGTCACATTTTCCGTAATCGAATTGGCGTGGCTCCCATGACTCGGATGTCAGGCGGGGTTGACGGTACTCCCCGTCCTGATGTTCTCGATTTTCTGGTACGTCGTGCCGAGCTCGGAGCCGGTCTGGTTTATACCGAGGCCATTGTGACCGATTATGAGTCTGCTCAGGGGTATCCGGGACAGGCAAGACTGACCACCCAGCCCCAGATTGATGCCTGGTTTAAGGTGGTACAGGATATTCATGACCATGGTGGCAAGGCAATCATGCAGATGTTTCACTGTGGTCGGATGGCCTGGCCTGAAGTGAATCCAGCCCATCGGACCATCGCACCAAGCGCTGTGGCTCCGGCTCAGGATAATCCGCTGACCGGTAGTCCCTATCCTCGTCCTGAAGAAATGAGCCACTTTGATATTGATCATGTCATTCAGGGTTTTGTGGAGACCGCACGGGGGGCAGTGGCTGCAGGCTTTGATGGCATCGAGATTCACGGTGCCCATGGGTATCTGATCAGCCAGTTTCTTTCATCTTACTCCAATAAGCGTCACGATGAGTATGGTGGTTCGGTGGAGAATCGGTTCTCTTTTGCCCGCGAGATCATCAGAGCTGTGCGTCGGGTGGTGCCTGATGATCGATTGCTGCTCTTTCGTATTTCCAATTGGGGAGTGGCTGACATGGAGGTGTCACTGTTTGCTTCTGAACAGGAGTGGCAGACCATGGTCGCTCTGTTGGATAAGGAGGAGCTTGATGCACTGTCGATCTCCACCTACCGTTTCAGTGATCCAGCCTTTGACGGCAGACAGAATATGGCTCAACTGACTCGTGCAGTTACCTCCCTGCCTCTTCTGATCTGTGGCCAGATCCATGATCGGGCAACGGCTGAGGCTGCAATAGAGGATGCGGATATTGTGCTCAGCGGGAAATCCATATTACTTAATCCCAACTGGGTTGAGGGGGTACGGGATGGAAAAGCGATGCCCCTGTATTCATCAGATGAAGCCAACGTGGCGTATACGGAGGAGCCTCTACCCTGATCCGGATTTATGGCTGTTGTTGATAGCGGAACTGCTGTGTCAGCAACAGCCGGACATGATTTTGCGACCTGCAAAATTGTTGATCCATCTGGCGATAATTTCGGCGGCGCAGCCGACACCTGGGGTGACGTTGATTGCCTGTACCGGGCAGTTTTTCGCACAGGCACCGCACTCCATGCAGGCATCGTGATCATTTATTGCTGCCTTGTGTACAGTAACAGTAAAGATGCGGTGGGGACAGACGATGACACAGTTACCGCAACCTATACAGGTTTCTTGATCCAGATTGAGGGTGGCGACTTTGTCGATATAGCGAAAGTTTTGCATGTTAGTTGCTTGGGTAGCTAATAAATAAAAGGGGCAATGAGCCATAGCAGCAGGCTGACAGCTGTGGCAATGGCTTGGATCGGAATCCCTCGACGCATCTCATGTTCCACTCCGGTGGGGGAGGTGAAAGGGGTGGCACCGGTAAAGTTCATGGCCAGGTAGGAACTGAGCGTAGTGATCCAGAGAAGTAAAGCCAATCCCTCAAGAGTGTTCATGCTCCCGCTAGAGATTCCCCAGCAGGCTGATCCGCCGGCCAGACCAGGTAACAAGCCTTTGACCCAGAACTGTCGACCGGGCAGCCAGGGCAGGATGAGCGGCACCAGAATTGTGCCGCACCCGATACCCATCAGGGTCGCACCTATCAGGTGCAGGCCTCGTGTCCAGGCAGCGGCTGCTGAGAAGATGGTGGGACCGATCCCCGAGAACAGCAGGGAGGCTGGAATTAAAATGGCCAGGGGTTGCATGAGCAAGTAAAGCTCCACAGGGATCAATACTGCCCGTTCTTCCAGGCTAAAAGTCACCGAACGCATGCTCTCGTCAGCCTGATTGTTGTTGGCGAGAAAAGTCGGCAGGTCTTTGGCTCGTACTGGTCCGAACAGGACCTTGAAGCCGCATTCTTTTTTTACCTGAAAGGCGGCTACACCGGTGGCACCGAGCTGCGGCAGAATCAGGATACGGTGCTTGACCACTTCCTGCAGGCGGCATTGGGCTATGCTGTAGAGTATTTCTTCGGTGGAGAAGGTTCCTTTGCCGGCAGCGCACCAGACATTGATTCCTCTGGTATCGGCTACAAGCAGCCAGGCATCCAAAGAGTCCAACTGAAAACGAAGATTGTCAAAGGAGAGCTTGTAGTTGCCGGTTACCAGCACTGGTGATTCCGGGCCTGGGCTGCCCACTGCGTACAGGCCTGGAGTGATCTTGTAGTTGTTTCGGGTCGGGCCGATTCTGGTCAGGATCGTTCCCAGTTTGTCACGTAGTGTCGGCCGAGAGGCCACTTGCGGTACCGGCCCTGCCGGGGTCTGGAGAAAGTCGGTGACAAAGGGGTGGATGGTGTAGCCGGCCCGTTGATGAACCCCGGCCCGGGGGGCTCCTTTTGGGCCTCAGCAAGGGCTGTTGTCTGATGGAGAAGGAGGTGCCTGGCTACACCCACCGGTCTGTTGTTGCTGGGGATACAGGGGCAGTGGTTGCAGGCTTTTGTCTGAAGGGCGCATCATCTTCCGTTGTTGAGGTAAGGCCACCTTGCAAAATTGCCTTTTCGCCCAAACTCTTCGTTATGAGAAAAATTTTATCCTCGGAATATCAGACATATGCCTGCGGTAAAATTTTTCTCATGCCTCGACTTTGACCGAAAATTCTAATTTTTCAAGGTACCCGTAAGTTGATTACTCTACTATCAGTTCATTGATGAATTGATAGTAGATGGAATTAATCCTCAGAAAAGTGCAACCCAGTCCTCGACTGTCACTGTAACAGATAGTCCCGCTGATCTCTGTGATCATCTCTTCCTCTCCTTCCTTGAGGATCAGCCTGATGCTGCATTCCATACCTTTTGTAAGGTCAATGTTGGATTCACACTCGATAAAGGCGCCTCCAATACTCATGTCACGGGTCAAGCCTTCAAAGGTCTCACCATTGGCGAGTTTGAGCAGAGCAAATTTACGAATCAGGTGACGTTCATAATTGCGGCGGTCCGACATAGGGTGTCCTCTGTAAAAGAAGGAACGTTTGCTGTTGTCCCATAAGGGCAGCGACCTTTCTTTCAGAATATGACACTGTTATGGTTCTTGTCAAGGGGATGAGCTTGATACGTTGGGCAAAAAAAAGGAGAACCGCTTACGGTTCTCCGAATCGTGAGAGGATGAGGCGAAAAAAGCCTATCCGACTCAGTGGGCTATTTGAGGATTTTGGTGATGTTTTTTACGGCATCGACTTTATCTTTTACGGCCGCTACCTCTTTTATGCCAGGGACCTCGCCCAGCACATTTTTTCCACCTTCTTCAATGTCGCTGATGCCGTTTTTAAAGGAAGAAATGGCCTTACCCAGACCCGATCCCAATTCAGGGAGCTTTTTTCCGCCAAACACAAGTACGGCAATGCCTAGGATAACGATCAGTTCCGGGGTTCCGAGTCCAAACATGGTCTCCTCCTGCTAAAGGGGGCAATGGGGATGAGCTTTTTCGCTCAGGTCTGTGAATCGCCTTTGCTGTCGTCGTCTAACTTTTTAGCTTCTTCTTTTTTGGTGGCATCTTTGAAGTTTTTGATGCCTTTGCCGATCCCGGATCCGATTTCCGGAAGTTTGCCGGCGCCAAAAATGATAACAATGATGACCAGAATCACAATTAATTCCGGCATTCCAAGTCCAAACATAAAAGTACCTCTGTGTGGTATCGGTTAGAATATCTATCATTTGTGTCCTGTCAGGCACCAGAGTAGTGGAACTGACAGACAAAATACCTTGTCTTAAGGTATCTAACTTTAGAGCAGTCAGGGCAGAATGTCAATCCTTTCCATACTTACTGATGCCTTGCCCGATTTCTCGCATCTGTGCCAGAATTTTGTCTTCATCAAGGGTGAGGAGCCTGCGATTCTCCATGACAACACGACCATCTATGACAGAATGGACCACATCTGCGCCACGGGCAGCGTACACCATGTGGGAGGGGATGTTGTAGAGCGGTGTGAGATGAGGTTGGTTCAAATCGAGGACGATCATGTCTGCTTTTTTTCCAATTTCAAGGGAGCCGATCTGCTCTTTTGCACCCAGGGTCGCGGCGCCGCCCAGAGTTGCAGCATGCAGTGTCTGTTCAGCATTCATGGCTGTTGGGTCCATGCGTGCGACTTTGTGGGTTTTGGCCACGGTATTCATCTCACCGAACATGTCGACGTCGTTGTTGGAGGCGGCTCCATCGGTTCCAATTCCAACCTTGACTCCGGCCTGGAGCATCTGCACCACTGGTGCTGTTCCGGAAGCGAGTTTCATATTTGATTCCATACAGTGGGAAACACTGACTCCCCGGCGGGCCAGGAGTTCGATTTCTCCGCCATCAAGCATGACACAGTGGGCTGCCAGGGTCTTTGGGGTGAGCAGTCCAAGGTGTTCCAAATGCTCCACCGGGCTGCAGCCGTATCGTTCCCGGCAGGTATTGACTTCTGCTTCATTTTCCGAAAGGTGAATCACGTAGAGGCTGTCGTTGTCTTGGGCAACCGTGCCCAACCGTGTGAGCAGTTCAGGCGAACAGGTGTACACTGCGTGCGGATCGGAGGTAATGGAGATAAGGGAGTGGTCTTTGTAGTGGTTAAAGAGATCCGCAAGATAGGAAAAGCCGTTTTCCAATTCACCGTAACAGGGAGAGGGGAAGTCATAGAGGACCTCCCCAATCCAAGCTCGCATGCCCGAAATTTCAGTGGCTCTGGCCACTTCCTTGGAAAAAAGATACATGTCGCAGAAACTGGTTGTCCCGGATTTAATCATCTCGGCCAGGGAGAGCAGGGTGGATTGGTAGACCATATCCGCAGTCAAGCGGGTTTCCACTGGAAAGATATGTTCCTCGAGCCAGGTCATGAGAGGCAGGTCATCTGCCAGGCCGCGGAAGCAGGACATGGCAGCGTGAGTGTGGGTGTTGACCAGGCCGGGCATGATCAGGCCATGATCCGTATGGATGTGCCTGGCAGAGGAATAATCGGCAAGAATCTGTTTCGAGGTACCGATTCCGGCAATCCTGTCTTGGCTGATGGCTATGGCGCCGTTTTCAATAACCTGCGCCTGACGGGAGTCGGGAAGGAGGAAACTGCCTGAAAGGATAAGGTCTGCCTCTTGTTGTTGTCTCATGGCGATAAGGGGGTCAGGTAAAGGGGGAGGGAGGGGAGAGTGGCCTCTGTTCAGGTCTCAATCCTGCTTATGATCTCCAGGATCAGTTGTTCCAGTAAGGGTTCCATGGACTTTGCCGTAGCAATAATATCTTCCAGGATAATAGGCTGGAAGTTGTCAGGGTCGTTGACATTGGAGACCGCAGAGAGGCCAAGGACCTGCATTCCTGCATGTCTGGCCACGATGATCTCAGGGACCGAAGACATGCCCACGGCATCAGCCCCGCAGTCACGCAGCCATCTGGTTTCTGCAGGTGTTTCTAAGCTGGGCCCAGGGATACAGACGTAAACTCCACTGATCACATTGCTGATTTGGCAGTGGCTGGCACTGTCCAGGGCTATTTTAATGAGCCCTGGATGATATGGGGTGGAGAAGTCGGGAAAACGCGGTCCCCAGCTGTCCACGTTGGGGCCGCGCAGGGGATTTTCTCCAAGAAAGTTGAGATGATCCCGCAGGACCATGATGGACCCGGGAAGAAAAAGCGGGTTGAGCCCACCGGCGGCATTGGTCAAAAGAAGTGTCTTGGCACCGAGAAGGGAGAGAACCCTGATGGGAAAAGCGACCTCTTTGCTGGAATATCCTTCGTAGTAGTGAAATCTCCCCTGGAGAACAGCAATTTTTTTTCCGGAAAGACGACCGAAAATTAGGTTGCCGCTGTGGCTGTCCACCGTGGATTGGGGAAAATGGGAGATGTCTGAATAGGGGAGGGTGAGCTCGCTTTCCATCTTATCAGCAAGGCCACCCAGACCTGTCCCCAGCTGAATGACCAGATCTGGAGAAAAGGGGATGATGTCTTTCAGAAAGGCCACGCATTCTTCAACACGGCCTTGATAATCCCCTGTTTTTTTCATCCCGATTTTATCTATGCAGTGTGTGCTTGTACAGCGTGTTTTTTAAGAAAATCCTGTATTTGGTTCCTGTCAGCATCCATGAGTTCACAGCGTGACTCTTTGTCTAGGATCTGGGCAATGGAGTCGGGAAGCTCAAGGGGTTTGCCGATAGCCTTTTCCACTGTCTCTCCAAATTTCCCGGGGTGAGCGGTGGCCAGACAGCAAATGGGAATCCCTTTTTCCTGGTGCCGCAGGGCGCAGTGGACGCCAACTGCGGTGTGTGGATCCATGATGTACCCATATTCCTGGTAAAAACTGCCAATAATCGCCTGCACGTCTTCTTCTGAGGCTGCCGTGGCAGTAAAATCCCTCTGGATTTGATCCTGGTAGTCAGTGAGGTCAAGCTTGCCTGTTTCAGTAAGCTGCTCCATGGCCTGTCGTGTCTGATCAGGTTCTTTGTCAAGGAGGTAGTAAAGATAGCGTTCAAAATTGGAGGCTGACTGTATATCCATGGAGGGACTGGATGTGGGCACAACCTGGCTCAGAGAATAGACTCCGTCGGTGACCATCCTTGTTAGGATGTCATTTGAGTTGGTGGCCAGCAGTAATTTGCGGATAGAGCCTTCAGGGAGCATGCGCTTGGCAATGTAGCCGGCAAAGATGTCTCCGAAATTTCCGGTTGGTACGGAGAAATCCGTGGTCTTGTCATTTTCGTGGCTGTTTATGTGCAGACAGCTGTGGACGTAATAGACCACTTGAGCCAGGACTCTGGCCCAGTTGATGGAGTTGATGGCCCCTAAGTGCTGTTCTTCTTTAAAGTCCAGGTCGTTGAAGATGGACTTGACAATGGCCTGACCGTCGTCAAAGGTGCCGTGGATGGCAATGTTGTAGACATTTGCATCCGTCACCGTGGTCATCTGTTTTTCCTGGACCTTGCTGACCCGCTGGTGAGGGTGGAGGATGAAGATGTTGATTCGCTCCTTCCCGCGAACACCATAAATGGCGGCACTGCCGGTGTCACCGGAGGTGGCTCCGAGGATGTTCATGACCGAGTCATTCTTTTCCAGCAAATATTCAAAGAGGTTGCCGAGGAACTGCAGGGCCACGTCTTTGAAGGCCAGAGTCGGACCATGAAAGAGCTCCATGATGTGGAGGGAGCCCTGATGAACCAGGGGAACAACCTTTTCCGTGTCAAAGGTGGCGTAGGAACGGTTGATCAGGTCCCGCAGATCAGATTCGGGAATATCGTCAATGAAACGTGACATAATTTCAAAGGCGAGTTCCTGATAGGAGAGATCCTTCCACCCGGCATAGGTCTCACTGCCGATCCGGGGAATGGTCCTGGGGAGTATGAGTCCGCCATCGTCGGCAAGGCCCATCATCACTGCTTCCGTAAAGGGGACGGGGTCGATACCGCCTCGAGTGCTTATGTATTGCATAGTTTAGTGATTGTTAGAGATCGTCTATTTCTATCCTGGGGGCATTGTGCCAAAGTCCTTCCAGGTCGTAGAAAGACCTTTGCTCATGGTAGAAAATATGAACCACTACATCATCAAAGTCAAGAAGAACCCACATTCCTTCATTGATTCCTTCTGCTTTGGCTGAACTTATTCGTTTTGAACGCATTGCTGCTTCCAGTGCTTCGGCAAGTCCCTGTACATGGCGGGTTGATCGTCCGCTCATGATGAGGAAATAGTCGGCGAATGAGGCAAGTCCTCTGACATCAAGGATAACCAGGTCTTCGGCCTTGGTGTCAAGAGCCACTTGTGCACAGATCTTGGCCCGTTCAAGGCCGCTTTTGTCTTGTATTTCTTTTTTGAGTTGTTTCATGGTTGATGGTGTGCCTGAGGCACTTAACTGTTTTTCTCTTTGGCCTTGTTTTCCCGTTTTTTTCGCGGGGGAAATTCAAAGCTGATTTTTCCTGTCTGATTCAGGAGAAGAAAGGCGTCAAATGGCCGTTTCTTTTTTGAGATAAATCCGGTGATCAGTTCTGTCTTCCCTTCTCCCAACAATTGTTTGATATGTTGGGAGCTGATGGCCCGAGCGAGAATGATCTTACTGATCTGTAATCCTTTTTGCTTATCCCCGTCAAGCATGGAACCCGACATGTAGGCAGCCGGTGTTTCAAAAACAGGAGTCTTGTCCACCGGTGAGAGGCCAAGGGGCTCGGTTTTTTTGATGGCCTCAATGTCCAGATCGTCGATGGAATCAGCAAAGAGAAATTCTATCTTGTCTTTCAGGCGAACAGAGGCACTGAAAGGTTTTCCTCGTTTGCTCCTGAAGTTACTGAAAGGTCCAAGGGTATTGCCCTGGATGAGGCTGACGACTTCCGCCTGGTTCATTATTCTGCCGCCAAGGATTTTGCGGATGCTGATTTTTTCATCTTCAGAGATATAGGCCGTGGGTGTTTCAAAAAAGCGGATGTTGTCAACGGGGCTGAACGGAGCCTCTTTTTGGGTGGGAGCCTTTTCAAAGTCGCGTACCTGAGCGACAATGTGGCTGGTCAGTTCACGGATATCCTTCATGAACTGTTTTCGGGTGAACTCTCCACGCAGGATCTGATTCAGTTTGAACTCCCATTCGCCTGTCATCTGGGGCGAGGAAAGGACGTCAATATTTATGGCTTCCAGCAAGGAGAGCAGTTCAAAGGCCTTGCCGGTGGGAGTAAGTTCTTTGCCTTCCCGGACAATGTATTTTTCTTTAAGGAGCTTTTCGATGATAGCAGCCCGAGTGGCAGGCGTTCCGAGCCCTCGTTCTTTCATGGCCTCAGCCAGTTCCTCATCTTCCACGAATTTGTCTGAGTTTTCCATGGCAGAGAGCAAGGTTGCTTCGTTAAATCGTGGTGGAGGCTTGGTCGCCAACTTTTCCTTCATCGCCTCCTGGCAGAGGACATCGCTTCCTTCGGGCACAGGAGTCAATAGTTTTTCCGCTTCTTTTGAGCTGTTCCCTCCATACAGGGCTTTCCAACCTGGATCGGTAAGAATCTTTCCTTCAGTGAGAAAGGTCTCGTCAGAGACCACAGACAGTCTGGTGGTGTTGAGATATCTTGCCGGAGGAAAAAAGACGGCCAGGAAACGTTGAACCACCATGGTATAAATTTTCTCTTCTGCTTCATTGAGAGAGGTGGGCAGCGTGTTGGTGGGGATAATGGCATGATGGTCTGATATCTTCTTGTTGTCAAAATTCCGTTTGTCTTTTTTGATATATCCCTTGTCCAGAGCAGTACGGGCATGTTCTCCCAGTAGCCATTTCTGCTGCTGTTTTACGGTGTCGATTACCGTGTTCAGGTAGTCTTCCGGAAGGTGGCGGCTGTCGGTTCGTGGATAGGTCAGGACCTTGTGGCGCTCATAGAGGGCCTGGGCTAGAGACAGAGTGTTTTTAGCGGAGAAGCCGAAACGGTTATTGGCCTCTCGCTGCAGAGCGGTGAGGTCGTAGAGTTGTGGCGAACGTTGGCTGGATTTCTTACTTGTTTCAGAGACCAGGGCAGGTTGGCCGGTGCATTTTTCGGCAAGGGTGTCTGCCTTCTCTTCATTCCAGAGTCTGTTAGCACGACTATGCTCATTTTTGGGGTCTTTGACCCATTTCGTGTCGATCCACTTGCCGGTATAGCTGTTGTCGTCGAAGGTGAACGTTGCCTGTAAAGTAAAAAAATCTTGAGGCTTGAAGGCCAGGCGGAACTGTTCCCGCTTGACCAGAAGAGTGAGGGTCGGTGTCTGGACTCTCCCGCAGGGGGTGAGAAAGAAACCTCCTTTTCTGGAGTTAAATCCGGTAAGGGCGCGGGTGGCATTAAGTCCTATGAGCCAGTCTGACTCTGAACGGCAGAGGGCTGCATCTTCAAGGAGCTGCATCTCACTGTTTTCACGCAGGTGGGCAAAGCCTTCCTTGATGGCATCTTTTGTCATGGAGTTCAGCCAAAGTCTTTTGAATTTCTTTTTGGCCACCGATTGGTTCCAGACATAGCGCAGGATGTATTTAAAAATCAGCTCACCTTCACGGCCGGCATCACAGGCATTAACTACTTCACGGACATCTTTGCGACGGATGAGTTTCTGCAGGCAGTTCAGTTGCCCTTTGGTATTAGAGAGTCCCTTTAATGGAAATTCATCAGGGATGATAGGGAGGTTTTCCAGTGTCCAGCTTTTATATTTGGCATCTATCTCCTCAGGATACTGGATGGCAACCAGATGTCCAACCGCGTAAGAGACAATGTAACGATCACTTTCGTAGTGTGTTTTACTCTTGCTGAATTTCCCGGGAAGGGTCTTTACCAGATCGGCGGCGACACTGGGTTTCTCAGCGATAATTAGGGTTTTGTCAGTCATATTTTCGGGGTAACTTTTTTGGCAAAATTAAGGAGTGTCTCGTGCCAGAATTCAGGTTGTTCCATGTAGCATGGATGCTTGGCTCCTGCAAAAATCACAAGTTTGGAGCCTGGAATTGACTCATGGAGGAGAACGCCATTGCTCGGATTAGAAATTTGATCATTTTCTCCCCATATAATAAGGGTGGATGATGGAAGTTCATTGAGGCGCTGGCGGTTTTCTTCGACTCCTACCGGGCCGATGAGTACCAACCCATCAATTTTTTGAGGATGCAGGAAGGTGTATTCCATGGCAATTTTCCCACCCATGGAAGGAGCAATAAGGATAGCCTTATCAATGCCTAGAGTGTGCATTGTTTCATTGATGACGACCTCAGGTGAGAGCGGAGCTTGAGCACTTTTTCCATATCCGGGCAAGTCGAGGGCGATCGCGAATAATCCGGCAGCAGCGATTTTTTCAATCGTTCCGAGATCTCGCCATGTCTCAGCCTGAAATGCTTTACCGTGAAGCAGGAGGACGGGGGGAGCAGAGCTGGCTCCCGCTTGAAGAATATTGATACTGTGACCGTCTATCTCGATTCGTTTTTTCTGAATAGAGTGCATAATTCCATCAGTGGGTAAAAATTGTTTGAAGTTAGAAAGGTGACAGGGAGTGTTGAATGGTGAAAGTGGTTTACTTCTGCGATTTGTTATTCCCTGTTCCGTGAGCAACATTTTTCAAAGCTGAATAGAGTGATTTGTTTGTGTGATTTTTTTCAACTCTACCGGAAAAGTTTCAGATGTTCTATAAGTCCCTTTCCGGTTTGTCAATCGCTAATTGTGCTCTTTTTTTTTTGTTGGGGGGGGGCA
>JAQYVF010000074.1 GCA_030145625.1 Desulfocapsa sp.
ATCATCGTGTCGTGGACTTTCGATAATGACCTCGTGGGCACCGATACCGTTCATTTTGTCATACAGCCCCTCTCCCTCACGATTGAGATCACCTTCAATGACCAGAGCAGGATACTTGTTGGGAACCACACGAACCTTCCAACCAGGCGAATTGGGGAGACCATACTCCCTCCCATAAGTAAGAACCTCATGGGGTGTAGTATTCTCATTACCGGGACAAAGGGGGCAGAAGCCTCCTATAGTGGGTGTTTCCGTAATAACAAAATCAGAGGGTCGTTTACCCCGTTCTCTGGCAATAATAATCCAGCGACCAAGGACAGGATCTTTTCGTAATTCAGGCATCTACCTCACTTCCCTTGAGACTTTTCCTGAGATTCCTGGACAGTTTTACACTCGATGCAGAGGGTGGTTACCGGCCTGGCCTCAAGCCGTTTCATTCCGATGACATCTCCACAGCTTGCACATTCACCATACTCTCCATCTTCTAGCCTTTGCAGGGCGGCTTCAATTTTTGAGAGCAGTTTTCTCTCACGATTCCGAATACGCAACTCAAAATTACGATCAGATTCTGCAGTGGCACGATCATTTGGGTCAGGAATATTCCCATTCTGAGCCGTTAAATCCGACAATGTCCTATCTGCATCTTTAAGAATATCTTCGCGTTTCTCCACAAGCTGCTTCTTGAACTTATCCAGTACTTTCTGCTCCATCAAAATCCTCTTGACTTAAGTAGATTACTATATAGAATGACGGCATTTATTCAGGTCGAATAAAGGTTCCGCTTTTTCCTCCAGTCTTTTTCTGCAAACAAATATCACTTATGACCATGGCCTTATCAACGGCCTTACACATATCATATATAGTTAATGCCGTCACTGAAACGGCTGTCAATGCCTCCATTTCCACTCCGGTCTTTCCGGCTATACCAACCGTAGCTACGATCTCTATCTGATTCTGCTCATCACAACAGACAAAGTCAACATTGATCTTACTGATAAGCAGAGGATGACACAGTGGAATCAGACTGTCGACCTTTTTGGCAGCCATAATTCCGGCAACCCGCGCCACTCCCAGGACATCCCCCTTGGCCATGGATCCGCTTTTCACCAGATCATAAGCCTCTTGCGAGAGTGTTATTCGACCACTGGCCGTTGCCACACGCTCCGTCTCATTTTTCTTGCCGACATCGACCATCCTGGCGTTCCCGTCAGCATCAAAATGGGTAAATTCTTTTTTGTTCTGTTTCTCAGTCATATCGATAAGGAGAGACATTAAGGCCGTAAAGCACCTTCTCAGCTCTCTTTCCCCTTCTTTCCAATCACCTCATGGTACAATCGAGCAAAAAAACCTTCCTGCTCTTCATGCTGACCATGCTTATGACAAAGTTCATCAAAATTTTCCAAGACTTTTTTCTGCTCCTCGCAGAGATTAGTCGGGGTTTTTACCTGCAGTTGCACAATCATGTTTCCACGGCCGCCACCGCGCAGACTGATTACTCCTTGTTTTTTCAGAGTAAAAAGCTCTCCAGACTGACTTCCCGCCGGAATAGATAAACTTTTTTTCCCGTGAATCGTAGGAACATCGATCTTACAGCCAAGGGCCCCCTGAACCATGGAGATGGGGAACTGACAATATATCGTATCGCCCTCCCGCTTAAAGAACTCATGTTCCTGTACATGGATAACCACGTACAGATCTCCAGAAGGACCTCCCCGTCGTCCTCCCTCACCCTGGCCTCGCAGACGCATTTGAGCACCGGTGTCAACACCAGCCGGAATCTTGATAGAGACCTTTTTTCTCTTCTGCACCAGACCGCTGCCCTCACAGTCATTACAGGGTTCTGTTACGATTTCTCCCTCACCATGACATTGAGGACAGGTTGAAGAGACCTGAAAAAAACCCTGAGAACGAATCACTTGGCCCCGTCCATGACAACTGGGACAGGTTTCTCGCTTATATCCAGGACGACAGCCGGTTCCTTCACATGTCCAGCACGTATCACGTCGGTTAATGGTTACCTCTTTGGCCACACCATGCATGGCCTCCATAAAGCTAATCTCCATATCATAGCGAAGATCGTTACCGGATTGAGGGCCGCTACGACGAGAACGTCCGCGTCCTCCTCCGCCAAACAAATCGCCAAAGAGATCACCGAGGCCGGAGAACATATCCTCAAAATTTCCTGGTCCCTGGTATCCGCTGTTTTTCAGTCCTTCATGACCATAGGTGTCGTAGATTTTCCTCTTTTTTTCGTCACCGAGAACCTCATAGGCCTCTGTGCATTCTTTAAAGGCAGCTTCAGCCTCTTTATCATCCGGATTTCGATCCGGATGATATTTCATGGCGAGCTTGCGGTAACACTTCTTTATCTCAGTACCATCTGCAGTCTTACTCACAGAAAGTATTTCGTAATAGTCTCTTTGCATTTCCTACCCTGCAACTTATGCAGCTGTTTCAGTATGTTCCTGACCTTCAGATTCCTGCGCTTCCTGCTTCTCATCAAAGGCATCCGGCAGACCCCAAATATTATCAAAGGTAACTTCAGCAGCGGCTACCTCTCTGAGGGTCATTACTACCTCTTTATTTTTCCCATCCACCAGATAGGGTTCACCGTGTCTGTGCTGTCGAATCCGCTCCACTGCAAGATGAACGAGATCAAAACGTTTACTTTCACCAATGGTTTGCAGACAATCTTCAACAGTAATTCTTGCCATTAATAACCCTCTATTTGTAAATTAGTTACAACTGATAATGAAACCAGATCGTAATCAAAGGTCGAAGAAAAAAGAAAAGCACTTGAGCTTCCATTCCCTTCGACCTTTAAACTTCAGCCTAACACCTATTAAATTTTGAGCGCTGCGTTTACTTTTCGAAAGGATTTTTCAGCAGCATAGTCTCATCCCGATCCGGCCCCACAGAAACAATCACCGGCTCCACACCTGTAAAGTCTTCAATTCGTTTAATATAATCTTTTGCCTGAACAGGGAGGTCTTCATAGGAACGAACTCCTGTTATATCTTCATCCCAACCTGCCATTTCTTCGTAGACCGGTTTCACCTTGGCGGCCTGTCGGATATTGGAAGGCATGGCAGAGACAGCCTTACCGTCCAAATCATAGCTGTTTGCCATTTTAAGTACAGGTTGACCGCTTAAAACATCGAGTTTGGTGATAGCCAGACCGGTAAGCCCATTCAGCCGGGCTGCATCTGTTGCCACAACTCCATCAAGCCAGCCGCATCTGCGTTTACGTCCAGTGGTGGCACCAAACTCACCACCCTTTTCCTGTAACTCATCGCCCACGGTATCAAAAAGCTCAGTGGGGAACGGTCCCTCTCCCACACGAGTGGTATAGGCCTTAAGAATCCCGATCACGGAATCGATATGAGCCGGGCCAAAACCGGCTCCGTTACAGGCATTACCGGCAATGGTATTTGACGAGGTCACGAATGGGTAGGTCCCGTGATCGATATCAAGCTGTGTTCCCTGAGCACCCTCAAAAAGGATATGTTTTCCAGCTTTACGGGTCTCGTCAAGTTCAACAGAAACATTCCCGATAAAAGGAATCAGCTTCTCAGCAAAAACCTGAAAATCTTCATAAATCGTATCAAAAGAGATGGGGGCACTATTATATTTTGTAGTGAGAAGAAAATTCTTTTCTTCCACATTGGCCTGCAGCCTGTCACGAAAGAGAGAATCATCAAGCAGATCACCGGCCTTAATTCCCACACGTCCCACCTTGTCCATGTAACAAGGCCCAATGCCACGGCCAGTGGTCCCGATCTTCTGGCCTTCGGCAAGTGCAGCTTCTTTAGCCAGATCCATACTCTGATGATAGGGCATGATCAAATGGGCATTTTCACTAATCATCAAACGTTGGGGTGTAACAAGCAGCCCCTTTTCTTTTAATTCATCCATCTCTCCAAGTAGGACACCTGGATCAATAATCACTCCATTTCCGATCATACAGCGTTTATCTTCATAGAGTATACCAGAGGGGATAATATGAAAAACAAATTTTTTGCCATTCACAACCAAAGTATGACCAGCATTATTTCCACCCTGAAAGCGGACAATACAATCTGCATAGCGAGTCAGAAGGTCTACGATTTTTCCTTTTCCTTCATCTCCCCACTGAGTACCGACAACCACCACACTGGACATTTTTCTCTCCTGTTACACTCTCCTGCAACCACACACCATCATATTATTTATAGGTTTAAAATATAATGACGCACCAATCCTTATGTCAACACGACAAACGCGTCAATATAGTCAAGTCCCCGACGAAAGTCAATCATTTGCAAATTGATATTACAAAAGCACCACTCAAAAGTAACAATAGCCACAATTCTTCTCGTACTTGACCTGAATCAAGGATATTCTTTCATAAATTGATAAACTCTACAAACAATCTTTCTCTCTAAAACAAAAAGTCTTGTAAGCCAAACCTGAAAAAACACTCTTCAAGCCTGACAACCACACTGCAAACCCTGATATGATCCCGAATAACCAGCTGTCGCATACAATGCTAAGTCGCCTCCGATTATTCTGCCAATCGCTCTTTACTTTCTTTTGCCTTTATACAGGCTGGCAGTTTTATAACTTCTACCTCTACGCCACTGATACCGGGAAGACTTTCACACCCAGACCTCCTGCCGTAGAGGCTTTTTTGCCAATAGGAGCCCTGGTCAGCGTCAAACGCCTCATTTTGGGGGACGGATATGACACCATTCACCCTGCCGGACTAACAATTTTTATTGCCGCACTCCTTATCGCTCTTTTGCTTCGTAAAGGTTTTTGCGGCTGGATCTGTCCCGTTGGCTTTGCGTCCAATCTTGCCGAGCGCGCCGGAAAAAAAATGCGCATCTCTTTTTCTCTGCCTGCCTGGATCGACCTGCCGCTGCTCAGCCTGAAATACCTGCTCTTGGGATTTTTTGCCTACCTCATCCTCTGGCAAATGGATCGAGCATCACTCACCGCTTTCCATTACTCCTCGTACAACCTGATCTCCGATGCCAAGATGCTGCACTTCTTTCTCCAACCAAGCATCCTGGCCGGTTCCATCATGCTCTTTTTGATCTTGATTTCCTTTGTTCTTAAAAATTTCTGGTGTCGCTACCTCTGTCCATACGGTGGACTCCTCGGCTTACTTGCCCTGGTGAGCCCTTTCCAGATCAAGCGTGCCCCGGAAACCTGCATCGACTGCAAAAAATGTGAACAAATCTGTCCCGCATCCATTCGCATAACCAATAGAAAAACAGTTCGCAATGCCGAATGTATCGGATGCCTGGAGTGCCTCCCTGTCTGTCCTGCCAAAGATTGCCTGACCCTTGCTGTCCCCGGAAAAAGAAACACCTCTCCCCTTCTTTTGCCCGTTCTGGTTCTGGGCCTGTTTTTTCTCTGTTATTTTATGGCAAAATTCACAGGCCACTGGCAAACCCAGATCACAACAGATGGCTTTCGCGAGTTTTATCAGCAGGTAAATAGTATAGGACACCCTTGATAACCTCTTAAGGAAGTGACAATCTTGACACCCCCGGGTAAATACCGTACATTTGCGCTGTAGTAACTGTTGCCGCCATATTTGGATGCGTGGCCAGGTTCTACCTAAAATGAGGTTATCTCCATGTTTGGTATAGGTTTACCTGAATTTATTTTAATAATGGCCTTGGCCCTGATCGTGGTCGGTCCGGACAAACTCCCGGATCTTGCCCGCTCTGTAGCCAAAGGGATCCTTGAGCTGAAAAAAACAGCCAATACGCTGAAGGAGAACCTGACAGCAGATGGAAATCCCCTAGATGACATCAAACCGGAACTGGAAGAAGCAGCCCGTTCCCTCAAAGACCAAGTCCTTGATGTCAACAGCCAGACCTGGCACGACAAGGATTCGGTCAAGCACCCCGCCCCTTCCGAGTCACCCGAAGAAACGTCACCGATTATTGACGTCCAGGTAGATAAACACAATGAAGATTCTATCCAGGAAAAAGAAACAGACAGCAAACGAGTAGAACAGCAAGAGAAAGATCCCCGCCCGACAGATACACTCAAAAAAAATGACACCTCGGAGCAACAAAGCTAGTGTCACTCATAGTCAGAAGCCTCGAACAGTTCCGGCCGCACCATGTGGAACTGCGTCAACGACTCATCAGAGTATTTCTGGCCATTGTTATCTGTACCGGGGTGACCTATGTTTTTTCAGAAAACATCGCCCATTTTTTCATCGCCCCCCTGTTCAATGCCAGTCCCTACCTTGATCGTCTGGTCTATACCAATCTGCCTGAAGCATTTCTTTCTTACCTGAAGCTTTCACTGCTTATCGGACTGGTTATCAGTTTTCCGGTCACCCTCTACCAAATATGGATATTTATTGCCCCGGGACTAAAAAGTACTGAAAAAAAATTTGCGATAACCGTAGTCTTCTGGGCCACCCTCCTCTTTGCAATCGGAGCCTCTTTTGCCTTTTTCGGTGTTTTACCAAGGATGCTTCTCTACTTTATGAGCTACGCAGGAGACAATCTCGAACCTCTCCCTAAGTTTGGAAAATACCTGACATTTGTCGCCAGAACCATCCTCGCCTTCGGCCTTTCCTTCGAAATCCCTTTTCTCATGGTCATGGCAGGCAAAGCAGGTTTTGTCAAAGCACAATATTTCCGCAGCAAACGGCTCTACTTCTACGCAGCCATTGTGTTCCTCTCCTTTCTCCTCACCGCTGGTGACTTCATGGCCACAGGCCTTCTCGCCATCCCCCTCTTTGCCCTCTATGAGGCGGGCATTTTCCTCACCGCTCTCTTTGGAAAGAAATAACTTCTCGCACCTGAGCAGGAAACAGCCCTCACATTTAGGAAGAGAAATGCGCAAGAGTAACCTGCAGGATAAAAGCCTCACTGCAGCACACCCTTTCTCCAGAATAATCCATGAACATCTCTAACAGTTAGCTACAACTCTATTCTTCATGACCTAGCGTACCTGAAGTGCATTACAGCACAAGACTTTTCACAGATACGGTGACAAGCCATTGACTTTCCGCAAGCTGTTTTGTAGATGTTGTTCTATTCTGCTAAAAATCGGAGTAAGATAAGAATATTTAAGTAAAATGAGAAGGCCACTACAGTTATAACGTTATGTCCACTCAGAGAGTTGCCACAGACGACATTAAGTATCAATCGAACCTGATACCGGACCAGCAACCCCACCTTGCCTCCCGAAGCACTGCTCTCAGAAACGATTTTTACCACCTATCCTGGCAGTACAGAAATGCGAAGACGTCTTCACTGCAAAGAAGAAATATTGTTTCAACATCCACAAGTCATCCCGTGTAAAAAGGTTTCAGATTAAGGAGATACAACACTATGAACACCCGACAAACAAACAATACACCAGATTCTCTCTCTGTTTCCCTTTGCGCCCTCACCCTCTGGCTAACGTTTACTACTGTTTTATTTTCAGGAACACCACTGCTCGCCGAAACCCGTTACGTAAAGCCCAGCTCAGAGGTTGTCGTCAGGAGGGGGCAGGGAAATGATTATAAGATAATTGCCATGGTAAAGGACGGTACTTCTGTTGAATTTCTCGAAGAAGGTGACTCCTATGCAAAGGTACGCCTCGCTGGCGGCAAAGAAGGGTGGATGCTGAAAAGATTTTTAAGCACAGACCCTCCTCTTGAAGAAGTTGTTACTTCACTACGTAGTGAGAAAGAAGAAATGGAGCAAAAAGCAAATGAAGTTGCGCAACAATTAGAGAATATTTCTTCCACCCTCGCCCAAACCGAGACGGAACTTATTGCAGCCCTTACAGAAAAAAACCAGATTACTACCAACTATCAGGTTCTCCAACGGGATACCGCAGATGTGGTTCAAATAAAAACAGATCTATTGCAGACAACAAAAGACAATGAATCACTTATGCGAGAACTCTCTTCCGTAGCACAGGAAAACAACAGCCTGAAAAAGAATACGGCCATAAAATGGTTCCTTGCCGGTGGAGGTGTTCTCTTTATCGGAATGCTTCTCGGGAAAATGCCCAGCCAGTCTCGAAGAAAAAAATCATTACTCTAGGGCCTCTCGGACAGGCCTCCTAGCCCCCTCCCACAGCCCCTATTCATCAAGGCAGGATTTCCTGTTTTAAAAGACAGCAGGAAATCCTGTGATGCGGTTTTCCCTGCTCGTCATAAGAAATGGTATCAGGTTGCAATAGCTTATTCATGACACAGCCTTCTGCGATATTTAAATGGAAAAAGTTATCCTCTGTCAATCCTTCGTTAACAATAAGGGTATCGTTTTCAATTTGCAGGGCATGGATGGGATGATCCTCGCAGAGTGGGCAACGATACACTCGGCCATTGGGAAAGATAAAGAAATTATCGGAAGCAAGCCCTGCACATTCAAATTTTTCTTCGGGGTCAAGAAAAACCTTGGGAAAGGTCACATGAATACCCGCTTCCGCTGCCTGCGTGGCCACAGCGGGCACTACCTCCAGCCACTGTTCAGGACTCACTTGCCACCCTTGCTCACCGACGCTCTCCTGGGCAGGCTTGCCACGCAGACCAATCACCTGAATAAAGAAGCGTTTCACCCCAATCTCGGACAAAAGTGGGATCATTCGATGCAGATGTTCGATGTTCAGGCTTGATACCGTATAAATCACCGACACATTATACCCTCTTGACACTGCCTTGCGCATATTGGCGGTACAGACATCAAAAACACCTTCGCCGCGAATGGGATCATTCACGTCACTATCCGGCCCATCCAGGCTGAAACTCAGGTAATCAAGAAGATCAGGACTGGTCCTGTCAAGGATATCATGAAAGAGATAACCGTTGGAATCCACGGTCACGGTAAAACCCAGTTCCTTGGCCCTAGCTATACCATGAGCGAGATCGGGATGCATGGTCGGCTCTCCGCCCAGGAAAATAACATTGGCTTTTTTTCCTGGATCGGCAAAAAGCTCCAACCATTTTTCCATGGTTTCACGAGGCAACGTCGCAGTTCCGTGTTGGCTGGTATTGATATAACAGTGACGGCAGGAAAGGTTGCAGGCAGTAAGAATATGAAAAAAAATATTCCGTTCCCCTGACTGGAAACCGACGGTTCTGGCTGTAGTGGTCATAATTTTGGCTGAAGGCTATAAAAACACAATTTTTCCGATAGTTACGATTGCTAAGCAAAAATCTTCATATGCGAGGCGTGTGAAGTTCATATCCTCCCAGCATACAGAACATACGTTGGGAGGATATGAACTTCGCAATAACGAAGCAGATGAAGAGTTTTTACAACGCCATCAACTTTACTGGCTCAGGGTGTAGTTCGCAAGGAGGGAATCCTTCCAGTATTGGTTTTCGGGATTGGCAAAAAAACGTTGAAACAGCTGCAGGCTCTGTTGACGCAGGACATGGGGAGTCACCATCACAGCCATCTCAGCGTAAAGGGGATTCAATTGTGTCAACGGCAGATTAGTCCCACCTCCCATGACATCCTCGTAAGCATAGACGACACGACGGATACCGTTTAAAATGAGAGTGGAAAAACACATAAGACAGGGCTCCATGGTCGCATAAACCACCAGCTCTGCCGGATCAATGTCCACTTCCTGCGCCAGCAGACTACGTAATGCCAGCACCTCGGCATGATCAATTTCATTAACCGATTCCTTCTGTTCCAGGGTATGAAGCCGCTTTCCGCTGGCAACAACCCGATCCCGATGGACAATGACAGCCCCCACTGGAAATTCGCCATGGGCCAGCGCTTCCTCAGCGTGTTCCAGGGCAATCTGCATAAAGTGTTCGTGTTCGTTCATCCAGTTTATTTCTCTTTTACAGGCTGCGGCCAAAACGTAAAACGGATTTTGCCAGGGAGAGACCGCTCTGCTCCTGGACAAAATCATGCCCCCTGTCAAAAAAAGGCAGGTAGGTAAGTTCAGTGGCAAGGGAGTGGAATCTCATTCTGGGCAAGAGCGGAAGAAGCCGCTGTTTATTCAAGGCTGCCTCAGCCATGACACTCTTCAGAGCCTGAACCGCCTCTGTCCTCTGCAGGGTCACCGGGTGCATCCCCTTGGCCATGGTCTGTTCACCGTCAGATAATTTACCCTGACTGACAGTCATATTTTTTGCAAGCCGAATAAAGGTCTTAGGCTTCAGTTTAAAGGCTGGAATCCAGAATGCAAGTCCCATTTGTTCATGAACAGGCTGAACCACCAGGGGCTGGTTGGTAATTCTCAGGAACTCTGCGAAATTATTCATCTCTACCCCGGTCGAGCGAACCTGCAGCTTCCAGAAAGGAAGATTGTACATATGCTTATGACGTGATACCACTCGCTGCCAGTTGATGGAATGAAATCCGCCCTGTTTTTCCTCCCAGGAACTATGGCAGTTATGGCAGGAAAGGACCAGACTGTCATGCTCCCCTGTAAGCGTATCCCCACAATGCGGACACAAGGTGGCAAGAAAATGAGGTGACCAGCCTGGATGATATCGGTCACTTTTTCTCTGCAGAGTCTTTACAGAACTGCCATGGGCCAAAGGTTTATTGATCACGGCATCGTAGAGTACGCCGTCTTCTATATAGAGCGGCAGATAGATACAACTAAGAGATTCCCCGATATATGCCCGGTTATAAAAGGAGGCATTGATATCCTCTGAATCGATGACTGTTAGCTGAGATGCCTTGTCAAGGAGAGTTCTGGCCTCAACTGTCTGTCGGAAAAAAGAGCCACTCACCGTATCCGTCACCAGAGAGATGCGCATGGCCTGCGGTCTGAGCCCCAGGGAAGGCGGGAGAACGCTGCTGTTCATCCCTCTCTGGGTAGTATCTATCACCCGGTATTTCAGGTATTTTCCCTTACAGTAATAAATATTGCCCTTGAAACGAAGATAGGGGGCATAGAACATCTCACTGCGATCGATATGAACCGGAGCCTTGTCCGGGAGGACAAAACGGAGCGGCCCCCTGTTCACCATAAAATTCTTGACTTCACAGTAGGGACATTGGATCAGCCTGTCCGCCTCATGTAATTCGATTTCCGCACCACAGGAGGGGCAGTTTTGATGGATAGTGAGATCCATTGAAATTTAGCAACAAACCTGGAATGGTGATAATTCAAGCAAGCCGCTGACCACACTGATTACAAAACATGGCTCCCGGCAAGTTCTCAGCCCGACACTGAGAACAGATCATCACACTGGGTTTTTCACTGGTGGGATGCCCGCATTTGGAGCAAAACTTTGCATTAGGGGCAAGGTTTTTTCCGCAGTTGCCACATTGACTGAGTACCAGCTGCTGATGTCCGCAAAGTGGGCAAAACCTGGCATCAGGCGGTATCATATTCTGACAATCCGGGCAGGCGACTCTACGTTCGTCAGGTGCTGATGGGGCTACACTTTGTGTCCCTGCACCTGCAGCAAACATTGCAGGCATCATCATGCCCATTCCCAGACCAATCCCGGCACCTGCCTCCCCCTGATTTTCTGCTGCTTTTTCCATGGCCATGGCCGCCTTCATCTTAACCAACCTATCCATATCCGTGATCACACTAAGGCGACTCTTATCATCAATGGCCTTCTGCACCTCTTCGGGAGGAGTAATGGAGGTAATATAGAGATGGCTCAGGTGCAGACCAAAATGACCAAAATCTCCCACCAGACGTTTCTGCAGCCCTACGGAAATCTCATCAAACTTTCCAGGCAGATTGAAGAGGCTGTCAAGATTTTCACCAAGATAATCATTAAACCGGGAAACGATCACCCGTTTGAGATAACCTCCAATCTCATCAGTGCTGATTTTCCCCATGGTCCCAACCATGGAGTTGATAAAAAGTACCGGCTGCACAATCTGGATATTAAAAACGCCATGAGCCCGAAGACGGACCAGTCCCAATTCACTGTCCCGAAAGGCAACCGGGTCACGGGTTCCCCACTTGAGGTTAGTGAAATATTTGAGGTTGGCCATGTAAACTTCGGCCCGCAGAGGACTGTTGCCGCCCCAGGGAATGGAGAGGATCTTGGTTAGGATAGGCAGATTGGCCGTCTTCAGGGTATGACGCCCAGGACCAAAGGCATCGCAGGCCTTTCCTTTGTAAAACAGGACCGCAGCCTGACTCTCGCGCACCGTGAGCTGAGCGCCCCACTTGATCTCCCCTGAACCCGTATCTGGAAGCCGGTGGACCAGCTCCTCTCCGGTCTCATCAAACCATTCTATGTTTTCCAGAAATACAGCGCTATCAAATTGGTTCATAAAATCACTCCCTGAAAAATCTATAGTATTGCATCATCCTGTTGAAGAATTATAGTACAGAGGTTTGTTACAAAAAAGGAAAAACTCAGCCCATACCAGATAACAGAGTAGTAGCAAGCAAAAACAGCTCCACCTTTGTGTTGATAAGCAGTTACAGTTGCAGGAGAAAAAAATGGATTTAAAAGAACAGTGGGATCTAAAATCAGCACTAGCGATCTTGAAACACCAGACAGTGGATGCAAAAACCTGGGCAGAGGCCGTAGAGTGGCTTATACTCTATGGCCCGGACAACATCAGGGAACTTCTCCTCGACTCATCCGGCACTGCGACCCATAATTGCTTTCCCGAACTGCAGGCCAAAGGGTACTCCCCGGATGGCCAACCCTGCTACAGTGTCGCGGATATGGCAAAGGCTATGCAGATCAGTGAAGATGAGGCCAGGGAAATGCTAAAGGCAAAGGAGAAGGCCCATCACCTTCATCACTTCATCGATGAAGACGACACAATGAAGGTGCAGTAAAACGCTTCCTGCCTAGAAAAAATCAGAAAGGATGACCGAACATTACCCATGCGGATGTGGACTCATCGGAAAACCCGACATCCAACCGAACAACAGCCCCGGAAAACAGGGCACGGAGACCAAACCCTCCATCTACCTTCCACTCTTTGAACAAATCTGAACCATAATCATTGGCCACCCGTCCTCCTTCTACAAAGGCAACCAGCTGTAACCAATCACTCTTCAGGAACCTGAGCCAGTTAATGTTTCCAATGGGGTTCCAGTCCAGGGTGTAGCGATACTCTGCAGCTGTATAGATAACGGCACGATCGTTAAATCGATCCACCGGATATCCGCGCATCCTGTAGAAACCACCAAGTGTAGCACCTTCATAAAAGGGAGGCCGATTAGTGACACTGGTTGTCCCGTCACTATTTGTGTGTTCCTCCCAGCTTGGAGCATCACCCGTCCACAGATTCAGGGCAATAATACGTTGTCTTGCCCACTCTGAGCTCCCCAGGGAAAAATATTTACTCCCCTCAAATTCAACAAAGGTCCATTCATCCGGGGATTCGAGCCAACCAAAATCATGGGTTATCCCGATATACTGAAGGCTTCCACGAGACGGATTTGGTGGAAAATCCGTGTTGTCGTATGAGAGAGCAAGCTGGATCGGGTGGGTTGTAGCATCAATATCACCGTCGTCCAGTTCAAAGCTGCGGTAGCGGTTATACTGCCTGAGCAGGAGAGTTGTCACTCCGCCTTCCAATGGATTCCACGTATCCCCTCCCACAGGGGAAGACTGAAGCAGCCCACCTTTAAGTTTGTAATCCTGGAGGGCATCATCACGGGCCGATCCAAGAGGAAGCACAAATTCCAGTCTAAAATCACTCCAATTATCATAACCGCTATCCTGTCCATAGTGATCCATGTCGGAATCGTTACTTCCCGGACGCGGAACTCCCTGCTGAAAGGAATTACTGGTATAAGCACGCTGTTCAGGGTAATGCCCCACCATTCCTTGGGCACCGAAGAAAAACCGCTTGGCAAAGGATGGTCGATAATCCCACATCCCTAAAAATATACCTACGGCCTCTTCAAAACTGCCGAAGACAGTTGCCCCGAGAAGCATCTGTTCTTGACCGTACCCTTTCGTTCCAGCGCCGACACCAAGAGTAACGCCCATGCTCTCTGTAGAAAAAGCATAGGGTAAGACAAGACTATTCTTCGTACTGTCTTTCGGATTTTCTTCGCGCAGGAGAGTACTTTTTACAGAAGTGTTAGGTCGAGCCTGTAGCGATGTGGCAAGAAGTAGTCCTGACAAAGTGAGTAGACAGATTTTTTTGAGCATCATGTGTTGGTTCCTGGAATACTATTTTATTTATTAGAGAGATTAGGTCAGATAAAAACACTATTAAATGGAAAATAACACAGAAAAAACAATAAACATTCATTGTATGCAGTTAACTGCCAATAAAGAAAAACTGCAATTCTTTATTGGCTTACGTACAAAGCTCAGCCAACCCCACACACAAGCATAACCTACTGATTAAGAAACAAAGAAGACGAATGCACTCGGAATGTCATCATACAAGGCGGGGATCCAGCTACATGCCAAGCTCCTAGATTCCCGCCTGCGCGGGAATGACAAAAAAAGTGGCTGAGCTTCATACGTAATCAGAATCATTTATAACTTCGTAACCCTTTCCAATTGATCAATCCTGTGAACCTGACGAAGGCCGGTTTATGAATCATAGGAAAACCATACTTATGGCGATAACTGAACAACGAGTAACTCACGCTCTATGCAGGAGCAATTTCAACCGCCCCGTACACTACTCGACCAGACAAGTGGAGTATGCCAAGCACTGTTCGCGGTTAAAACCGCTCCTACCTGCTCCTACCTGCTCCCGCAACGTTTGCAGGTACCGTAGTCTTGAGCTAACCTGTAGGAGCGGATTTATCCGCGAAATCGGTGTTGGCACGGGCTGTCGGGCTGTTTGAGCAGCGTGGAGTGCTGTTCGCGGTTGAAACCGCTTGTATGGTGAAAGTAGTCAATAAATTAATCTTTTTCTTTTCGGTAAAAAGCAGTTTTCTTGGTGGAAGAGAAGGAAAGCCGCTTGGGTCTCGAACCCGTGTAGGAGTATCTTCCTTTCAGCCAGGTTTAAGTCGAGGAGTAACGTGATGCTTGACATCGTATGTACAATATAACAACAATCTCTTTCCTTCCAAGACAGGACTCACTCCAGTCTCAGTAAAAAAAAGCCACCCACTCCACTTTCCCAAAAAGATACTTCTATAAAGGCCACCTTGCAAAATTGCCTTTTCGCCTAAACTCTTCGTTATGAGATAAATTATATCCTTGGAATTTCAATTACATGCACCCCAAGGGCACTTGTACCCGTAGTTAGGGTGATTCTTGCAGGGCACCTGCTGTAAAATTTTCCTCCTGCCTCGATTTTGAACGAAAATTCTAATTTTTCAAGGCACCCTAAAATGAAAAATGATTTCGTATTACTTTTCTCCAGATTGCTTCACCTCTTTCTCTGTACTTAAGGAGTTATTTTTTTCTGCCTCTTTACGATCCCGCAAAATTTCCTGAGACTCCTCAAGCGATAGCACCTCGACACCAAAATAGTCGTCATCTGCCTGGCTTTCAGCAGCATCATAAACCCACATACCGACAGGATCCGTTATCCGTTTGTCCTTATCTCGATACTCATCCGGCATTCGTGGCAGCTTGGAACTCTCCGGCAAATCAGTTGAAACATTCGTCGGTGCCGAACAAGAACTGACAAGCAACATGATTACGATGACAAGGAATTTCTGCATTCAAGTATGTATCCTATAAATTTATAAAACTTTGCCATAACATGGCCAACGGACTAATTGCCCAAATACTTCCCGGTAAGAACGTCAGACTGAATCATCACATAGTTGTCGCTGGTCACTTGCATTTTTTCATTTCCAACCTTCTCATCCTTCTCTTCTTTCGCCTTCAAGGAAAGCTCGTCTACGTTCTGGCTGGAGCTGAATTTCACAGTTGCCAAGACGCCAAGAGTTTCCAGCAGACCTTTCTCTTTAACGGACCTGTACAATTCTTCAGAGAGCAAACCATCTGCAGCATAATTCCAATAAATTGTTTTCCCATGGGCCTCAGCAGTTGGCTCGCCAAAACGCATCATGAGTCCACCGATCATTGCCTTGAAATCATCCTGCGTTGCCTGTTTATTTCTTACGTAAAGGGCAATCACCACCTTTGTCTCCTGATCAGCAATGACAAAGATATCCTGATCCTTAAACTTCACGGTTCCCGGATAGGACTTGTAAGCAGAACTTTTCTCGGCAACAGCCTGCTGCTCCGGGGTCATTTTTTTGCCGACAACATAGGTTCCCAGACCAATTTCCAAGGTCGCAATCTTGTTTTGCAGTTCGGTGACAGACATGCCGCCATAGTTAACAGTCTGACCTGTTCCTGTTGCTATTGCTGTCCCACTGCTCACAAGAACAAAGAGCATAACCAAGTAGCCTACCTTCCATTTTGATGTCATGAGATTTTTCATAAATTTTCCTTTTGAGTACAAGACAGACGTTTACGGTTTACGCTTGATGATTTCATGGAAAATCTTACAAATAACCATCAAGCGTAACGTGTAATCACCATGAAGAAAAAGAGAGTAAACAGAGTTGAAACGCCCCAACACCTGGCAAGATGCCGGGGCGCAACTTTTGGCCACCTTTAGAAAAAAACCAGATTATTGTTTATAACGAGATTTCTCTTGAGCCTTGATATCTTCCATAACACCTTCACCAAAACCTTTCTGGTACCACTGGTGTTCAGGTCTGGCCAGGATTGCACCAACTTCTTTCTTATATTTCTCGGTCATACCTTTTTTCTCAGCAAGATGCATGAGTTCAGGGATAAACTTGAAATAGAAGTTATGGGCCACATCATACATACCGTGCCAATGGGTATAGTCCGGGCCCTGCATCGCTGCACCGTGACGGGCACGACGTCCCTCATGATGCCAGAGTTCCCACCAATGCCAGCCTAATTCAGTGTGAAAAGTAGAACCATGGATCAGACCATCTGCCATGGCCATCTTGTACATTTTCTGAGCGGGTTTGGCGAATTTGTCATTGTAGGTCACAACAAGGGCATCAAATTGTGTATAGAAGTTATCAACCTTCTGCTCACCATGACACTGCTTACAGACAGCCTTCATGTTATCACGACGCTCTTCCCAGGCCACAACTTCGACTGCTTCTTTCTCAACAGGTACTTTCTTCCATTTGCCATCAACAAACTTAAATTCTTTATACTTGATGATCTGACCTGGTTGTGGAGCAATATCGCCGGGAATATCTTTCTGCGTACCATCGTCAAAGATAACACGATTCAGTTTTGCAGATACTTTGGGACGCAAGGTCCAGGAAATACGATCACCAACATTATGGGTATTCTCTGAAACAGATCCATCAGATTTAACAAATGAACCCATATGACAGGTAGAACAGGTTGGTGCAGTGTAATAGTCTTTACCAAGTACCCATTTACCGGATTTATGGATATTCATGCCGTTCATACCGCGATCTCGAGTTGCGGAGTAATAAGCAATACCATGCTTGGACTCATTATAAATTTCCATCTGCGGATGGTCAGGACCAAGATGACATTTTCCACAGTTCTCAGGCTGACGGGCAGTGGATGCTTTAAAGGAGTGCTTGCCATGACAGGCATTACAGGCCCCCTTGGTGCCATCCGGATTCAAACGACCGATACCACTGTTGGGATAGGTCATGGGGTCAAGCATGACGGCCTTATGCTGATTCAAAAGCGGCTTGCCGTCCTTGCCTTTCAGTACCTTGATAATGGAATCGTGACACTACCAGCAACCGTTAACGGCATCGGCCTTATCTTCCATGGAGCAGATAACCTCACCTACCACGTTATCCAGAGAAGCCATGATCTGACCGGCAGAGGCATGATGCGATGGAGCCTGCTGCTTCACTTCGTTTTCATGACAATAGCCACAATCTTTAGGGGTTATGATGGTTTTGATCAGTGCACCCTCATGCATATAGGCTGTCTCATCACCCTTCTCAGCTGCATGACAGTTGTAGCAACCGACCTGTCCGTCCTGAGCTGCAGCATGGGGAGAGTTCTTCCACTGCATAACCAGTGAGTAGTTCTCCTTCTGGTGACAGTTAATACATTTAACATTTGCCTCTTTAACACCTTCATCCTGGGTATTCATTGCTGCCTTTGTCGTTGCAAAGGATGGACTGGCAATAAACAAACCAAGAGCGGCCATTGAAAGAGTTGTCTTCCAATATTGCATTTTTCTTTCCTCCCGAATAGTAAAAAGTAACACATTTTTCACACCGGAAATAACCGGCATCTTCTGCCAAACTTCTTTTTCCCCTGCAATTTCCTCCTTTCGGTTGAATGAACGCATTAATCGCAGTTCTAACAATCGATCAGATCATCCTGCCTGCTGTGCTGCCGGATCATCTTTTTGCCAAAACGGTAAGACCTTGCCGATGATCCAGAGGATCACTATGGGAGCAACCATGATAATAATTGCGGGCAAGATTCCCTCTTTCTCAAGCCATTGCGGTTGGAAGGTGGTAGCGCCTCGTTCACTCTTGGACATAAGCTGACCACCGACAACAACATTCCAGCGCATGAGCAAAACCTGACATAAGATCATTACGGAAATGATTGGGGCAAAAAATGCGATTATCTTGTCATTCCAGTTGATCAGGCTGAGTGCCATGAGGGCAAAAAACGGAATAACAGAGAAGACACCAACTTGCAGAACCCAGAAACTCACGTACAGTGTTCCTGAATAAAGGGTTTCAAGGGTATGCCAATGATGAGTTGCCATATAGAAATGAGAGAAAAGTTCAAGCATCTCAAAAACAAAATCGAGGATAAAAAATCCCCACAGAAATTTCGTGCAGGTACGAATACACTGAACATCCAGTGGTTGCCCGGTAAACTTCATGATAATTGTATAGGCCACAATAATGCCGGCAATACCGGACACACAGGCGGAAAGCAGAAAAATCAAAGGCATGAGCGGAGTAGCCCATAGTGGGTTTGCCTTAATACCACCAAAGATAAATCCAACATAACCATGTAAGACACAAGCCATGGGAATGCCGATTGCGGCAAGAAAACTGATAATTTTATGATCGAGCTTGAGCGCCTTTTCAGATACGTTATCACTGCCGATTGACAAAACCCCATAAACAGTTCTCATGAAACCAGATGCCTTTTCTTTCAAAGCAACTACAGTCGGTCTGTAGAGGAAGAGTATCTCCAGAAGCAAAACGACCATATAGGCAGAATAGATATAGCCAAAACCGGCCATGGCTGAGGTTGGATTGGGAGTGAGCACCTGGCAATAGGTTTAACAGGGTAAACAGACTATCAACTGCCATGAATTTGTTTCCGGAAATTGCCCCCGGAGACCTCACCCTTCCCTCCGATGATGATGAAATCGGAAACCTCAGTGAACACTTTTCTCAACTGTGCGAACGTCTTATTCAGTCTCAGGGGGAACTCGACAAAACTCGCCAACAGGCATGGTTGAATGAGAAAATGGCCTCGCTCGGCATCCTCTCTGCAGGAATCGCTCACGAGGTAAATAATCCCCTTGGCGGAATGCTCAACTGTGTCAAGTCCATGCGGGACTATCCCGATGATCATGAAATGCGTGAGCGCTATCTGCCCCTTCTCGATAAAGGCTTGAAGCGCATCGAACATACCATGCGACAACTATTGAATTTTGGCAGACAGGAGCCGCTACAACTCTCAAAGATCGATGTGGGAACTCTTCTGGGTGAATGCCTGGAACTGCTTTCCTATAAACTGAAGAATATCATTATCAAACAAGATAATAGCCTCGTAGAACAATACTATGTTGACGCTGAGGCCCTTAAACAGGTTTTTGTAAACCTTGGCCTTAATGCAATTCAGGCCATGCCTGAAGGCGGCACCTTGACCATTGCTTCCGAAGTGATCAACTCAGAGGTCCGATTGACTTTCAAGGATACAGGCATGGGAATTGCAAAAAACATACTAACCCATATCTTCGACCCCTTTTTCACCACCAAAGATGTCGGTATTGGAACCGGCTTAGGTCTATCGGTAACATATTCACTGGTAGCACAAATGGAAGGAACTATAGAAGTAGAAAGTGAGTTAGGTGTCGGTACAACATTCATAGTTACCTTTCCTGTACTCACTGAAATACAACCAAAAAAAGAGCTATCTTGATATATTCAGGTAAGAAGGCTAAAGGAAAAGAACATGGAGGACATGAGAAATGCCAAGAATACTTCTTGCTGAAGACGATGAAATAATGCGCATATCAGTCTATGACAGACTGAAGCAATTTGGCTGGCAGGTTGATCAGGCCGACAATGGACTCGATGCTGCAGAAATGTTAGACAAAAAGAATTACCACCTTGTTATTTCAGATATACGAATGCCCGGTTTGGATGGAATAAAGCTCCTTGAGAAAATAAAAAAACACTCACCTGAAACCGATGTGATTATCATGACCGCCCATGGCAGCATAAACGATGCCCTGGACTGTTTACGAAGAGGTGCTTCAGATTATATTCTTAAACCCTTTGACCTGGATGACCTTATTATCCGCAGCAACAGATTTCTCGATATCCAGAGCGTGAAAGCCAGATGTGCATTTCTTGAGGCCAACTGCCAAGTGACGGATCGAGGTCTCATTGGTGACAGTCCCCCCATGCAGCAGATCTATTCCATTATTGACCAGGCAGCTCCCACCAATGCCACAATCCTGATAACCGGGGAATCAGGTACAGGTAAAGAACTGGCCGCTCGAGCCATCCACAAAGCCAGTCTACGCAAAGGCAAACCTTTTGTTTCCATCAACTGTGCAGCCATCCCTGACGGCCTTATGGAGTCTGAAATGTTCGGCCATGAACGTGGAGCATTCACAGGAGCCGACCAGGTACGGAAAGGAAAGTTTGAGCTGGCAGACAACGGAACGCTGTTACTGGATGAACTCGGGGATTTGCCGGGGCCGCTGCAGGCCAAGTTGTTGCGGGTTCTCCAGGAAGGTGAGTTTGAACGGGTTGGCGGGACAAGAAGTATCAGTGTCGATGTACGCGTACTTGCCTGCACCTCAAAAGACCTGCAAAAGGAAGTGGAAGAAGGACGCTTTCGCCAGGATCTGCTTTTCAGACTGAAGGTCATTCCAATTGTTATGCCCCCCCTTCGGGAACATAAAGAGGACATCCATGATCTCTGTATCCATTTCCTAAAGGAATTCTGCTCATCACCCAACAGACCCTTCTCCTTGTCTCCTGAAGCCCTGGTCTGTCTACAGGCATACTCTTTTCCGGGAAA
>JAQYVF010000169.1 GCA_030145625.1 Desulfocapsa sp.
ATTTAGCAATTGAGCAAGTACCGTGTTACTATGAGCCATGGCCTGAATCTCCTTTTGTTTTAGCTTGTTAGCGGTAACAATACTATACACAAAAGCAGCTCTTCAGGCCGTATCTATTTCCTTAACCGGACAGCAGTGATTTTGCCTCCACCTTGTACTTAACACCACAATACGCACATGTAACATTGCGTATTGCTGAAAACATTTTAAAATAACTAAACCTATAGTTGCACTTCTCACATCTCTGCATAGTTATCACTTTTTATAGCTCGTTTGAGCTCAGGGGCCAGCGGAGATTTACAGCAACCAACTCTGATTTACCTGAATCCTCGGCTACAAGGCTGAGTCCAGAAAAACCGCGCTGCCCGCTGGTCCGTTATAGCGTTTTGATAATAGAGAAGGCCCCCTATCGATTACCCCGCCATTCGGGGTAAAATAGAGATAGGGTTCAAGCAATAACCTCAACCAAGGAGGCCTTCTCATGAATTTCTACACCAAGCAGCATAAATTCTACTGTGGTATCGACCTGCATACCACCAAGATGTATCTCTGCATCCTGGATAAGGATGGGGTGATCAGGCTACATAGAAACATTAAGACCAAGCCGGATCTTTTTCTAAAGGCAATCGAACCTTTCAGAGAAGACATTGTGGTCTGTGTCGAATGCATGTTTTCATGGTACTGGCGGCTGATCTCTGTGCAAGGCAGAACATACCCTTTGTCCTTGGCCATGCCCTTTACATGGGGGCCATTCATGGCGGCAAAAGCAAGAACGACAAAATCGATTCCAGGAAGATCGCAGGACTCCTGAGGGGAGGCATGCTCCCCATGGCATTTGTATATCCGGAAAAGATGAGAGCCGCCAGGGATCTTTTGCGACGTCGAAATCACCTTATGCGCAAGCGGGCAGAACTACTGGCCCATATCCAAAACACAGCCAAACAGTACAACCTGCCGGACAATCTCGGCTGCATTTCCAAGGCCAGACAGAGAACAAACCTGCTGGAGCGGTTCCATGATCCGGTTGTACGAACCTCAATCAAAGCCAATCTGGATATTATCAATGCCCATGATTCAGTAATTGCAGAACTTGAGCGGGAAATTATCAAAAATGCCAAACATCATGACCCGACCATCTACGCTCTGTTGAAGACAATCCCTGGTGTCGGCAAGATTATTGCTCTTGATCTGCTCTACGAAATCTGCAACATTTCACGATTTCCAACGGTCCAGAAATTTTCCTCCTATTGTCGTCTGGTTAAATGCGTCAAGGAATCCAACGGCAAAAAGTACGGATCTTCAGGCAAAAAAATAGGCAATGCTCATCTACGCTGGGCCTTTGGGCAGGCGGCCCAGCTGTTCTATATGCGAAACAAAAGGGGAAAAATACTGATGAACAGGCTGACCGCCAGGTACGGCAAGGGAAAAGCCTTGTCTGTCCTTGCACACAAACTGGGGAGAACGGTTTATTATATCCTCACAAACCGAAAAGGATTTGATATGGATAAATTCCTGACGGCTTGAATGGGAGGGGACGGACAGGCTCAACGCCTAACTGGAGCTAATGAAAATTACTTGAGTATAATTAATTACATCGCCCACTGGTGGAGAGACACCATGGCAAATAAAAGGCCAAGAAAAGAGTGATGATATGCACAAGCAAGCAGCCCGTAGTTTTGATTGGCCGTCCGTCCCGCTCCTTTTACAATATGATTTTGATGCGGTTCTGCCCCTCCCCCGAACCTGCAACTAACTACGGCATGTCTTGAACAGACATGACCACGTTGTTTTGAATAGGACGGCATGAGGGTACGATTCAGTTTCTAGGACGCAGAAAAAACAATTCTGCAGCTGGCCAACTTCCTGCTGAGGCCGAGTCCGCAGAAATACTATCCGGCCTCCGACGAGCGTCACTTTGGCCCATTCTCGGACGGACAGTATTTCTGCTCATTGCCATGACTCAGCAACGGAGACTTTGCCGGTTGATCCTCGGTAAGTGTTTGGTGCAGAAAAGCTGACACCAGCCTTGAAACCCAAGACGGAACTGATTGTCAAAGATCAGTCAGCCTTATGGCTGTAGGACGATATTTTTCGCCCCAAGGTATTTTTATTTATTGACAACCGGGGGCCTTCTAAGTGTTATGATGGAGTTTTTATATTTATCTAGGAGAACAACCTTTTGAAAAAACCTTTATTTTTTTCCTTAGCCAATTCTTCTTGTAGCTTTTTAATTTCATATTCTTTCTTTTTTAATCCCTCCCGTGCCTTTTCTGCGTCATGCTCTACTCGTGCTAGTTCACTGGGAAGAACAACTTTTGATGGATCATAGTCTTCTTTGAATTTTTCTAGGTGCTGTTGATTTACATTAGGATTTCCAGGTAATTCGTTATAATTAAATAGTGATTCTTCTTTTCCGGTCTGTTTTGCCATGTAATTCTCGACATTACTCTCCCATTTCTTTGTTTTGGCTAGTTCTGAATTGTAGCGCCTCAGCTCCTTTTCTCTCTCTTTCCACTCATTTTCAATTTGTTTGTATGGAGCTTTATCCCTTTTCTGGGCATAATTTAAGACTTTGACGTCATTTCCTGGCTTGATATATTCCCGTTCAATTTCACAACTTATTGTTTCAACGCAGTATATTGCCACCCCGATTTCGACATTAAAAAATTCTTTTTTGTGGTAGAAGTTCTCCAACCTGTTATGAGCAGCCTTTTCAGCTAAAAACCTATCTTTAACTCTTCCATAATATTCGATTACATATCTGCTTGAGACACCTGTTGTTCCTGAAAGTTCTTTTGCTCTAACTTCTGGGCTTTTAGAGGTCATGCCAATTTTTAACAGCCCATTTAAGTCTGGGTTTGAAAAAATATACACATAGCCCGGATTACCCGGATTAATCATGCAATCATACTTTTTGGAAGCCCAATAGTCACATTTATGGTTTTGCAGAAAATTTTCGCTGAATTTAGCACAAAATATTTGATCAACACAATCAACTCTCGCATGTAAACAATTTGCGCATGTTTCTGAACTCATACACCTTTACTCAGCTAGTAATTTTTGATCATAACGTGAAGTTAAACGGCGAGCCTTCGCGAGTCCGCTTTAAACGCCTCTTTATGCAATTTTTTTCCTGAATATTTATTGAAATGAGTGATTACTCCTTCTTCAAAAATCGCCAAAAGATATTTTAATTTAAATTTTCTCCAAAACACCTTTTTCCCATTATGGTTACCATAATGAAACCAATCACCTATTTCTATGGACATAGAACTTTCATGAGCAAACTCACTTCTTGCTGCATATAACATTTCAACAAAAATCTTTATATTATCTATATCTTTGTCACCAATCTTTATTAACTTGAAAATTTCTTCCTTTGTTTGATCTGAAAGGTTTTCAAAGAAGGTTAAACACTTCTTGATAGATCCATGCTCCTTTTTGTATTCCTGATAATGTTTGTTAAGAATTTCTTTGTTACTAATAGGAAATTCTATTTTATTCTTTTTCATTACAAGCCAGGTATGAAAATCTCTAAACTTTTCATTTGACAGGCTCTCTATCAGCCCAATAATCCCAATTAGCTTGTACGAGTTATTAAAGTATTCTATATCTGGGTTTGATCTAGGAACATCCACCTGCCAATTTCCATTTTTGACAAAGAAAAGATATGAAGTTCCTATTCTTAAGAATTCATCTTTTATAGAATCATTTTCTAAGGAATTGTAATACTCAACAAACTCTTCGTGATTTTTAAATTTATCATTAAAAGATCTAAATGTATCATCTGAAAATTCAGGACAATCTAGGTACTTCATTATTTTTTCCTATGCATAACATAGTATAGCCCTCGTACGCATTTCATGGGAAAATTCACATTTTGGCCTTTAATCGTTCCGCATTTGCTGGAAAGCACCTGCATCACCAGGTGCTCCATGAAATAGTTATACTTCCTGGCATTTTCCTTCTGAAAATTATATATTTCAGTTAGTTAATCGATATCAAGTGTTGTTTCAAAAAGCAAGTATTCTTTTGTTTTTTGATTGTTTTCTCTTTGGCCTTTCCGAGGATAGGCGGAATCCACCTATCCTCGGAAAATCAATATTTTTCATTCAATATGACTGACGAAAGCCCTTGTTTTGTGCTTTGCATCAGTTCGTTATTTTTTGTGAGCTATGAAAAAATATAATACTAAAGATCCTGTTTTAGAGAACCGTCTAGCCAAGTTTGGTGAATATCTATTGCGAAATCGTATTGTAGCATCTGGAAAGGAAATCTATTTGGTACATTGGGCTCGTAGATTTTATGAATTTAGCATTGATTTCCAGGACCACTCCTGAAAAGAACAATTGCAGATGTATCTTGACTCTCTTACAAAAGATCAACATATAGAGGATTGGCAAATTGACCAGGCTGAGCAGGCGATTCGACTTCTTTTTGGAAATTTTCTTCGTCCCTCAAAAGATGAAATTAAAGGGCGTTCTCTGGTCCCTCAAGATCATGAAAGACGCTTTGTCGTTGATGAGGCTATTGTCAAATTTCGTGAAACATTGCGATTAAAACATTATACTCACCGAACCGAACAGACCTATCTTGAATGGCTCAAACGTTTTTTCGCCTACTGCACTAAAAAACAGGGCCTTACAAAACCAAAGTTCTTGATAATCACTTCACACGAGGTACGGGATTATCTTGCATTTCTTGCCATAAAAAAGAAGGTCTCAGCATCCACTCAGAATCAGGCATTAATGCTATCCTCGCCTTTTGTAGATCAGTACTGCGCCTTGATTTGAGCGACATACAGGAAAATGTTCGACCAAAAAACAAGAGCAGATTACCTGTTGTCCTCTCCCCTGTAGAAACAATCGCTGTTTTCAATGAGGTAAGCGGCCCCATGAATCTCATGCTTCGGCTTATCTATGGCGGAGGATTGCGACTAAATGAATGTCTTCGACTACGAGTGAAGGATCTCGATTTTACACAAAATATTATCTTTGTCAGAGACGGCAAAGGAGGCAAGGACCGATCCACCTTGCTCCCCGAGCAACTCAAACCAATCTTAAAAAAGCAGCTACAAAGGGTTCTTCTCTTGCATCAACAAGATATGGCTGATGGATTCGGTGAGGTGTGGATGCCCGAGGCCCTGTCCAGAAAATATCCCTCTGCTTGCCGGGAATCCGGGTGGCAGTTTGTCTTTCCCAGTGACAAACTTTCCGTTGATCCACGGAGCAAAGCAACCCGCCGCCATCACCTCAGTAGCAGTGCATTGCAGAAAGCCATGAAAAAAGCCGTACGTGCCGCAGGGCTCAACAAACCTGCCTCGGTCCACACCCTGCGACACAGCTTTGCAACCCATCTTCTGCTCAAAGGCGTCGACCTGCGCCAGATCCAGGACTATCTCGGCCATGCCAACGTGGAAACCACTATGATCTATACCCACGTGGTAAAAGATATGCGAACCCCTGGAGTCAGTCCCTTGGATTTTCTTGATGAGATGTGTGAGAACAGCCAGTAAAATATAGAACCCTGCCAACAGCGC
>JAQYVF010000178.1 GCA_030145625.1 Desulfocapsa sp.
AAATTTTGTGTCTTTTCCCTGCCTGCTGATGAGATTTTTTGCAAAACCAATATTATCTTTTCGGGCTTGTGTTCAGGCCTATACAATTTGCTTAAAGGAGACAAACATGGCTGTAAACATTCTTGCATTTGGACCAAACGGCAGTGGTAAGGGAACTCAGGGTGCCATTGTTAAAGACAAGTACAATATGGATCACATCGAATCCGGTGCCATTTTCCGCGAGCATATCAAGGGTGGAACCGAGCTTGGAAAAAAGGCCAAGGAATTTATTGAGCGTGGTGATCTGGTCCCTGATGAAATCACCATTCCCATGGTTCTTGAGACTCTGGCCAAATCCAAGGAAAAAGGTTGGCTGCTCGACGGCTTTCCTCGTTCTCTTGCCCAGGCAGAAGCCCTGGATGCGGCCCTCAAAGAGGCTGGCATGGATCTCAATTATATAATGGAGATCGTTCTGGATCGTCAGATCGCCAAAGAGCGCATCATGGGACGTCGTCTCTGTGCCAATGACAACAACCACCCTAACCACATTGCCTTTGATGCCATTAAGCCTGTTGAAAAAGATGGAAAGCTGGTTTGTCGCGTCTGTGGTGGTGAGCTGAGTGCCCGTGCCGATGATCAGGATGAGGATGCCATCAGTAAACGTCATAATATCTATTATGATACCGATACCGGAACCATGGCAGCGGTCAACTTTTTTAAGGCTGGAAGTGCTAAGGTAATTTCCGTGGATGGCTCCAAGTCCATCAAAGAGGTGACCGACTCTATCCTTGCTGATCTGGATTGATCATCTAACATCTGGATAAGATAGTCTTTTCCATCTGGACATACTGGAGGCAACTACCAGTATGTCCATTTTTTTTTGCCTTTTTGGTCAAGATATTTTAGACTCATCTTTTACTTATGTCTTGCCCAACGCTATGGGTAAAAGTCGTAATCAGTTGCCGGGGGGCAGGTTTATGCCGGCCTCTTGTCTGTAATCGTTCGTCTATTTTCTCCCGTGGAGCTGAATCTTTATGGAACATATTGTTGCCGATGCATTGATAAATTCCGTGATGGCCAAGGAGGCCTTTGTCAAGGAGAGTGGCAAGGCTATTGTGGAACTGGCCTGTCAGATGGTGGTGACCATCCGTCGAAAGGGCAAAATTCTTATTTTCGGTAACGGCGGTAGTGCAGCCGACGCCCAGCACATGGCCGCTGAATTTGTTAATCGTTTTCTCATTAATCGCAGGCCCATGGCCGCTATTGCTCTGACCACAGATACCTCGACGATTACAGCTATAGCCAATGATTTTTCCTTTGATGAAATATTTTCCAAGCAGGTGCAGGCCCTGGGAAAACCAGAGGATCTTGCCCTGGGGATCTCCACCAGCGGAGGTTCCGGTAATGTCATCAAGGGGATAGAGGTCGCCAAAGAAATCGGCATGCGTACTGCCGTGCTTACCGGGGGACTGACAGGAGACGGTGGAGAGTTGGGGAAGATTGCAGACTTCACCCTCAATGTCCCGTCTGCCAAGACGGCCCATATCCAGGAGGTCCATCTCTGGGTGGAACACCTGCTCTGTGAGCTCGTGGAAGGGGAGATCTTTGGTGAAGATTAAACCTCTTGATTTCAGTGGCCTGAAAACCTATTCCCTTCATGACCGCCATTCCAAGGTGACTGTGGATCATTTTGGGACCCCTCTTAAGGAAAACTCCACTCTGCGCAGTTTTCTTGCCTCCCTTCCGGACCAGCTTCTCGGGCATGATTTCCCCGAACTTGTTCGCTCCCTGGCCAAGGCCCATCGCAGTGAAAATCCGATCCTGGTAGGAATGGGTGCTCATGTGATCAAGGTTGGGCTCAATCCGATTCTTATCGATCTGATGGAACGTTCCATTATTACCGGCCTTGCCATGAACGGGGCCTGTATTATCCACGATGCCGAAATCGCCATGGCAGGATCGACTTCAGAAGAGGTGGGCGATGTGTTGGGAGACGGAGCCTTTGGTGCGGCTCAGGAGACTGGTGAGGTGCTCAACGGTGCCATTTCTCTTGGGGCCGAAAAAGGCATAGGCATGGGGCAGGCCGTGGGAGAATATCTGCTTGCCAGGGACTTTCCCCATAACGACAAAAGTTTACTGGCTACCGCTACCAAACTTAAGATCCCGGTAACTGTCCATGTTGCCATTGGCACCGATATCATCCATATTCATCCCTCTGTTTCAGGGGCTGATATCGGAACGACATCTCACCATGATTTTCGCCTGTTCTGTGCCGAGGTGGCGGGGTTGCAGGGTGGGGCCTATCTCAATATCGGCTCTGCCGTGCTGTTGCCGGAGGTCTTTTTAAAGGCCCTGACCCTGGTGAGAAATCTCGGACATCGAGTGGACAACTTTACCACAGCCAATTTTGATTTTATAAAACAGTATCGTTCCCTGACAAACGTGGTTCACAGACCTACTGCCCAGGGAGGTCGAGGATATAATGTTACCGGACATCATGAGTTGATGATTCCGCTTCTGGCCGCATCTTTGCTTGATGAATTGAGCGAAACTTGCTAAACAAAACACCGTAAGCGCTTTCAGGCACAAAATCTTTTCTCGATCAGTCAGGCCAGCATACTGCTGTATAGCTGGCCTGACTGATCGAGAAAATCTTCAGCACCTGAAAGCGCTTACAGCGTTTTGTAGGACAAGTGTGATATGTAGCTTTTATTAACTTTTTTGGATCTTTGGATCCCTTTGCTGGATAATTATGAGTGAACAGACAAGCACAAAACGGGCTGGTAAGGTTTACCTGGTAGGCGCAGGTCCCGGTGATCCCGGATTGATAACCGTGCGCGGCAAATATCTTCTCGGTAAGGCAGAGGTGGTGGTGTATGACTATCTTGCCAGTCCCAAACTCCTTAAGCATGTGCCCAAAGAGGCAGAACTGATCTATGCCGGGAAAAAAGGTGGCGTGAAGCATACCCATACTCAGGAAGAGATCAACCAGATGCTGGTGGATTGGGCATTGTCCGGAAAGACAGTGGTTCGCCTCAAAGGGGGAGATCCTTTTATCTTTGGACGCGGCGGAGAGGAGGTCGAGGAGCTGGCCAATGCCGGAGTTGATTTCGAGGTGGTCCCTGGAGTAACTTCGGCCACAGCTGCTGCCACCTATGCAGGTATTCCCATTACTCACCGTGAGTACACTGCATCGGTTGCCTTTATCACCGGTCATGAGGATCCGACAAAACCGGGTTCCAAGATTGATTGGGCCAAACTGGCTACCGGTGCTGGAACATTGGTTGTGTACATGGGGATCAAGAACTTGCCCATTATAGTCAAGAATCTCATTGATAACGGACGCGACCCCAAAACTCCAGTGGCGGTGGTTCGCTGGGCATCTACCCCGCAACAGCGTTCGGTTGTGGGGACTCTGGAGACCATTGCCGAGATTGTTCAAGGGGCAGGAATTAAACCGCCGGCTCTGATCATAGTCGGCGAAGTTGTTACTTTGCGCGACACCATAGACTGGTTTGAAAAACGGCCTCTGTTCGGCAAACGAATAGTGGTAACCAGGACCAGGGAACAAGCTTCAGAACTGATGGCTGGTTTGGAAGAATCCGGGGCGAATTGTGTGGAATTTTCTACGATCCAGATTGAACCTGTGGAATCATATGAGGTTCTTGATGAGGAACTTGATCGTCTCCAAGAGTATCACTGGATACTCTTCACTTCTCTCAATGCTGTGAATTTCTTTTTCCAGCGCCTGTACAGTATGGGAAAGGATGCCCGGGATATGAAGGGGCCTGGAATTGCCGCTGTGGGAAAGGCAACGGCGGATCTTCTCATGGGCTACGGTGTCAGGGCAGATCTCCTGCCCTCGGTTTTTACCGGTGAGGGGCTGGCGGAAAGTCTTCTTGATCAGGGCGTGGAAGGCAGAAATATCCTCATTCCAAGAGCAGTAAAGGCTCGGGAAATCCTTCCTGAAACCTTGCGCGGTGCCGGAGCACAGGTAACTGTGGCACCAGTGTACCAGAATGTGATTCCAGATGGAAAAAGGGAAAAGCTTCGTGAACAGCTTGAGTCTGGGGATGTTGATATGGTGACTTTTACCAGTTCTTCAACTGTTCGGAATTTCCTCACCATGGTTGGAGCCGCCGATCGTGCTGAACTGGACGTTCTTATGCGGGATGTAACAATTGCAGCAATTGGTCCAATTACCGCAAAGACTGTCACGGACAATGGGCTGCAGGTCCATATCCAGCCGGAATCTTATACCATACCTGATTTGACCCATGCCATCGTGGAGTTCTATAAGGCGCAAAAAGCTGGAGCGTAACATACACGAATTTGCAGATGTTCAGGAAGTTCAACTCGACTGCAGTAGAGCGGCCTCTTTATTCCTGCGTGGTGAAGGAGAGAAGCGGGCCGCAACCCTTATTGTAGAAAGACCTGGACAGAAGAGGTTTGAAAAGGAACAGAGACTGCTCTGCAGTCTCTGTCGTCTGATCATAACAGATGAAAGGCAGGCCCTGGAGGTAAACGGTCTGCATGATCATACCTTCTTTAATCCGGCGGGTCTTGTCTTTGAGATTTCCTGTTTTGCGGATGCCACTGGATGTAGGCAGGAAGGAGTGCCTTCCACCCATTTTTCATGGTTTGCTGAGACAAGCTGGCAAGTGGCTGTCTGTCAAAGCTGTGATACTCACCTGGGTTGGTTTTTTCAGCGCCGGGAAAGGAGCTTTTTCGGTCTCATCAGAAATCGACTCATCAACGGGTGAATCGGTCAGCTTCCCCTGATCAAGTCCAACAGATCTTCACTGCTCATCTTGGCACTCATGTCGGAGCCTTCCAGAAGACTTCCAGCCAAATCTCTTTTTTCCTGATGTAATTTAACTATCTTTTCTTCAATGGTGTTTTTGCAGACAAGTCTGTAGATAGTGACCGGTCTGGTTTGGCCAATGCGATGGGCTCGATCCGAGGCCTGATCTTCAACGGCTGGGTTCCACCAAGGGTCCATATGCAGGACATAGTCGGCAGCGGTAAGGTTGAGGCCGAGCCCTCCTGCTTTGAGACTGATGAGGAAGAGGTCTCCTTCCCCAGCTTGAAAGGAATCGACTTCCTGCTTACGTCGAGCGGTGCTGGTGGCACCGTCAAGATAA
>JAQYVF010000005.1 GCA_030145625.1 Desulfocapsa sp.
AACTACCTCTGACTCCGCTTATCGGGGTTCGAATCCCTGTCCCCCAGCCAGTATAAAACAGGCCCTTTACTTGAAAACAAGTAAAGGGCCTGTTTGCTTTTGGACCGAAGCAATGCCCAGAGAATTCAACCTCTGATATTGCCAGCAATCGCATTCTGTGTTACCCATATCATAGACGGTTCAAAGCAAAAAGGAGCTTATTTTTCACCCGGATTTCTTGCTCTCTATGAAGGCAAGCATATTTTTGAAATTTAACTTCAACGCCATCATTCTTCGTTTCTTAACTAAGGAGTTGTTCATGCTGAAAAACAGTATCCGCCTACTGCTATGTATTTTCATCCTGACTCCATCTTTCCTCATGGCCGAGGAACCTGACCCTGTGATTCAAATCATTGAAAACGCCCTGGAAGAATATAAAAGCCAGGACTTCACCAATGCCGCAACCAGCCTCGATTATGCCAGCCAATTGATTCGCCAGAAAAAAGGTGAGGCCTTAAGTAAACTCCTGCCTGAACCCATTGAGGGATGGACGGCAAATGAAGGCAAATCCCAAGTCACTGCGGCCTCTCTCTTTGGCGGCGGCCTTACTGCAGAACGAACATACAAGAGAGAAAATTCCACGTTGACCATCTCCATTGTCACCGACTCCCCCCTCCTGCAATCCATGATCATGATGTTTTCCAACCCGATCTTTGCCTCTACCGCCGGACAGTTTGAGCTGATCAACGGCTACAAGGGTATAGTCAGCTATGAAAACAACGGGGGCAAAATTAATATTGTTATTAACAATCGTTTTGTTGTGACACTGGATGGCCGACTGGTCACCCGCGAAGAACTCATGGAGTATGCCAAGCGGATTGACTTGAAAGGTATTGCCAATCTTCCGTGAAGAGGAAATAGTAAAAATTCTACAGGAATGGCCTGACCGTTATTTCTGCTGGAACTGCGCCCCTGCTGTCTACGACGAATTGGCCTTCTTCCAACAGCAGGGGCGTAACTCAATCATTTTTATTCTAACGAGCACACAGTATGGATGACAAAGACCGAAAAATTGCTGATGAAATACTCCTGAAGGTATCCAAGGAGATCGCTGTCAAATTCATCGAAGTGGGCCGCCTTACCCCGGCAACCTTTGAAACGACCTTTGCAAAGATATACAACACGGTGAAAAACACCGTCCACAAGCCCTGATGAAACTCTCTGCTGATCTGAACCAGGCCCCTGAAACTATCCGCCATATCCATATTATGGGAATCTGCGGCACCGGGATGGCGGCCCTTGCCGGTATGCTGAAATCGTCCGGATACTCCGTCACCGGTTCCGACAAGGCCATCTATCCCCCCATGTCCCATTTTCTCGATGCAATGGGCATTCACCCCATGGACGGCTATGCTCCTGAAAATCTGAGCCCCCGCCCGGACCTGGTAATAGTCGGAAATGTCATCACCAGAAAAAATCCAGAGGCAGTGGCCCTTGCCCAGGCCCAAATCCCTTACCTCTCTTTCCCCCAAGCCCTGGCCCATTTTTTTATCAAATCCAGGACCTCCCTTGTAGTAACCGGGACCCACGGCAAGACTACCACCTCTTCTCTGCTTGCCTCCTGCCTGCATCGGGCAAAATTAGACCCCACTTTTATGATCGGTGGTATTGTCCGTGATTTTGATGCCAACTTCCACCTTGGCACAGGCCCCCACTTTGTCTCTGAAGGTGATGAATATGATACCGCTTTCTTTGACAAAGAATCTAAATTTCTCCACTACCGTCCAGACATTGCCATCATCACCTCGGTGGAATTTGATCATGCCGATATCTTCGCCGATCTCGATGCCATCAAACGTTCTTTTAAGAAATTCGTCTCACTGCTCCCTGCAGACGGTTTAATCGTCGCCCACCTTGAAGACCTAAACGTTGTAGAAGTGATACAGGATGCCCCCTGCGAAGTGCAGGGATACGGTTTTGACAAGAACCTGGACTGGTCCCTCGATAAAGTACATGCGGAGGGAAGAAACACCCACTTCAAGACTCGATTCCAAGGAGAAACATGGGCAGACCTTACAGTCCGTCTACCGGGAAGACACAACTGTCTCAACTCTCTTGCCGTGGCTGCAGTTCTGCACCGCATCGGCGTGTCAAAAAATCTCATCAACCAGGGACTCAGTCAATTTGGCGGAATCAAACGACGTCAAGAGGTGCGGGGAATCATCAATTCCATCACAGTTATTGATGACTTTGCCCACCACCCCACAGCTGTCAGAGAAACGCTGCAGGCCTTAAAAGCTGCTTATGCCGGACAGCGGTTGATCACCATTTTTGAGCCCCGCACCAATTCCTCCAGGCGCTCTATTTTCCAAAAAGATTACATCCCCTGTTTTGATTCTTCCGACCTCACCCTGATCCGTGAGCCTATGCCTCTTGATGGAATCCCTGCAGAAGATCTTTTTTCAGCCCGACAACTGGCCGAAGACCTCATGACACGCGGCCTGCAGGCCCAGTCCTGTCCTGATACCGACACCATTCTCGACAGACTCTTTCCTCTCCTGCAAGCAAATGATGTAGTCGCCATCCTGTCAAACGGTGGATTTGACAATATTCACGCCAGGCTCCTGGAAAAACTGCAAAATATGCACTCTGAAAGTCTGTAAGGAATTCCCTTTCCCAAACCACCCTCCTCTGAGCAATACAATCTGACATTCCAAAAGCCCCTGAATGAAACTCACGGGACAACTCTTTTTCGTTCATATGCACAGCAAGGACCATTTTTTCAACCTCTGTTTTCAAATCTAAATTCTTGACCATTTCAGCAATATACCGTACTATTGGCGGCGCATTCATTTCAACACTCTCATCCTTGCTTCCGTTACCTGCAGAAGCAAAGATTCGACACCGTTTTATTATTATTCAACGAGGAACCCCACTATGAAACTCGCTGTCCTGAAAGAGACTGAAGAGGGCGAAAACAGGGTTGCTATTATTCCGGATTCGATCAAACGAATGACCAAAAAAGGCTTTGAGGTCTTGATCGAAACAGGCGCAGGCCTAGCCACCGGACATAGCGACCAGGATTACACAGATAAAGGAGCCACCATCGTGGCCTCTGCCCAAGAAGCTATTTCCCAGGCCGACTGTGTGGTCAAAGTCCGACCACCATCCATGGAAGAAGCAGAAATGCTGAAAGACGGCTCCTTCTATATCTCTATTATCCAGCCGACCCTGCGCCACGACCTTGTCAAAAAGCTGCAGGAGAAAAAAATTACCTCCTTCGGCCTTGATATTATTCCCCGAACTTCTCTGGCCCAGTCTATGGATGTCCTTTCCTCCATGAGCACCATCTCCGGGTATAAAGCAGTGCTTCTTGCCGCAGACAATATCAACAAATTTTTTCCCATGCTCATGACCGCAGCAGGAACCGTTGCTCCAGCCAAGATTCTGGTGCTCGGTGCCGGTGTGGCCGGACTCATGGCCTGCGCCACCGCCAAACGTCTCGGCGGTGTGGTAGAAGCCTTTGATGTTCGTCCCGAAGTCAAAGAACAGGTCAATTCCGTAGGTGCGAAATTCGTTGAAGTACCGGTGGAAGAAGACGGCTCCGGCGGCGGGGGATACGCCAAAGAGATGTCTGATGAGTACAAGAAGAAACAGGCGGAACTGATAAGTAAACATATTGCCAAGTCTGACGTTGTTATCCCTACGGCACTTATCCCTGGAAAAAAGGCTCCGATTCTGATCACAGAAGAGCAGGTCAAATCCATGAAGCCCGGATCGGTCATCGTTGATCTGGCCGCTGAGATGGGTGGCAACTGCGCCGTAACCACGGTTGGTGAAAATACGGTGGTCCACGGAGTTACTATCATCGGTCACGCCAATCTACCTTCCACCATGTCTTTTCATGCAAGTCAGATGTTTTCCAAAAATATTGAAAAATTTCTTTTTCATCTCTGTGACGAAAACGGCTTCACCATGAATATGGAAGATGTAATTACCAAAGGATCACTGGTCACCAAAGACGGCGAAATCATACATGAGCTGACCAAGTCGCTCATGGCCGGTTAAGGAGAAAAAAAATGGATACAGGAACAATTATTATCGGTTTGACCATTTTCGTACTGGCCTGCTTTGCCGGGGCCGAACTCATTTCAAAAGTGCCCCAGACCCTGCACACCCCGCTTATGTCCGGCTCAAATGCCATCTCCGGCATAGCCATCGTTGGTGCATTACTTGCCACAGGAAGACCCGAATCTATTGACGCCGAATCCCTTATCGGTTTTTTCGCAGTAATCTTTGCCACAATCAACGTGGTGGGTGGTTACATGGTCACAGACCGAATGCTGCAGATGTTCAAGAAAAAGAAACGTAAGAAAAAAGCATAGCAGCCGGTTACCAGATATCTAAATTTCCCCTGCCCGGCATCTGATGCCAAGGCGGTCAAAGAATTGTACCAATAAGAGAGTCAAGCCATGTCTACTGTCAATATTATCGATTTTATCTATCTGATATCAGCAGTGCTTTTCATGCTCGGTATCAAAAATTTGAGTTCTCCTGCCACTGCCAAATTCGGCAACAAACTGTCCATGACCGGAATGGCGGTGGCCATTATTGCCACTCTGGCCAATCCGGACATGTTCGGATATACAATGATCATCATCGCCATAGCCATCGGTGCCGCCATCGGCGGCTATGCCGCAGTCAAGGTGGAGATGACCTCCATGCCGGAGATGGTCGCCCTTTTTAATGGTTGCGGTGGTGCAGCCTCGGCTCTGGTTGCCATGGCCGAATTTCAGGGGCACACAGGCGGCTTCGCCTCCTTTACCCTTGTCACCCTGCTCCTCTCCATCATCATTGGAGCCCTGACCTTCACTGGTTCTATTATTGCCTTCACTAAACTGCAGGGCATTATCTCTACCAGACCTATCACCTATGTCGGCCAACAGATAGTCAATGCGGCCATCCTGATTAGCACCCTGTTTCTCGCCTGGACGGTCTTCCAGAATCCGGAGAATGCACTGGCATTTTATACCATCATCCTGCTTTCACTGGCCCTCGGTGTCCTGGCCGTTATCCCCATCGGTGGGGCTGACATGCCGGTTATCGTTTCTCTGCTGAACTCCTACTCCGGTGTAGCAGTCTCCATGACCGGTTTTGCCCTGAACAACAACGCCCTGATCATTGTCGGCTCTCTGGTTGGTGCTTCTGGCCTTTTTCTCACCAAGATCATGTGCGATGCAATGAATCGTTCATTGGCCAATGTCCTCTTTGGCGCCTTTGGCAAAGTGGATGATTCGGTAGTCGATGACGGAGAAGGCCCAACCGGCAGCATGAAAGGCTTTGACGTGGATGATGTGGCCACAGTGCTGGAAAGTGCCGAGTCTCTGATCATTGTTCCAGGATATGGTATGGCTGCAGCCCAGGCCCAGCATGTTACCCGCGAACTCGGCGACTACCTGGCCGAGGAAGGGGTTGAAGTGCGCTACGCCATCCATTCCGTTGCCGGTCGTATGCCTGGTCACATGAATGTTCTTCTTGCCGAGGCCGACGTCTCCTATGACCAGCTCTTTGCCATGGAAGATATCAATGATGACTTCAGCACCACAGACGTAGTCCTGGTCATCGGGGCCAACGATGTTGTTAACCCGGCAGCCAAAACCAACCCGAACAGTCCCATCTACGGCATGCCTATCCTAGAGGTAGACAAAGCCCAGACCGTTATCGTACTCAAACGTTCCATGAACGTGGGCTTTGCAGGAATCGAAAATGAACTCTTCTTCAAGGATAACACAATGATGCTCTTTGGCGACGCCAAGGCATCCATCCAGAACCTGATGTCAGCTGTCAAAGAATAAGATATACTTCAGCTCTACAGCAAAAAGGTGGTTTGAGATTTCTCTCAAACCACCTTTTTTTGTTCCATATAAAATTGTATCCAACTGACCGATCACTCACCCTAAAGAATTTCAGCCAGTTTTTCCTTTAAACGAGTCACCATTCCGGCAAAATCTGCCTCACGACTTCCAGACCTTCCCTCACTCTCTATTATGTGTGCTATATCTGCCATATCATCAAGTCCGAGGTTAAGCAGTGCTCCTTTCAAAGCATGACCCAGCCGACCAAGGGTTTCCGGATCACCTGCTCCCAGGGCATCTTCCAGATTTTGCATATGATCCTGCAAAGTAGTGAGAAAGGCGGGCATCATAGCATCAACCTTCTCCTCTCCCAACTGGAAATGATCACAAATATGTGATTTTACTTGCTCTAGCAAGGGCGACAAAGACATATATTTTCACAGGAGGTCATCTGTATAAATAGACAAACCAGTGCCTCACTCTCCTTTCAATCCGGGATAACACCAAGATCGATAAGCTGATTTTTCAATTTCACATGACTGATCGGTTTAGTCAGATATGCCTCACACTCTCCTTTGGTAAATGCTTTCATAATATTTTCTGAATCATCAAGGATAGTGGTCATCATTACCTTAGATCTCTCGGCACCAACAATTCCTTCATCTTTTTCCATCTTACGAATCTCAGCAAGCACCGCATGACCATCCATCTTCGGCATCACGATATCGAGACAAATCAGATCATAGCGATCCCCCTGATCAAACCCTTCTCTAATGACCTGTAGTGCCTCCAGGCCATCGACGGCAACGTGACAGACACCGTATGGAGAAAGCATTTCCGTTAACAGAGTACGACTGACTATCTCGTCTTCAACAATGAGAATTTTCATTCTTCCCACCAAATTAGAATAAACACACAGAGTAAAGGGCAGTTGTTACTTTGTTCTATCCTTTATCTATGCTATACGAAGAAGCATGGAACAATCAAACGAAAAACCTGAACAATTGCGAAAAAGGGACAAGAACTATTCTCGTACCGTCAGAGAACTGCATCAACGAGTTGCAACGATTATCAATACTTTATCATTAATTGACCCTAACCGACCAATCATCATCGGAGTTTCAGGGGGAGCTGATTCTGTGGCCCTTCTCCATCTCCTTTCCACCCTTTTTCCCGCCACTCTTCGCATCGCTGTCTATGTTGATCACGGCCTGCGTCCTTCCGAGACATCTGCAGAAGAACAATTAGTCCGGAAGATGGCAAGATCCTGCTCTGCCACCTTCCGCTCAGTTTCAGTAAATGTTCCAGATGAAAGAAGACAGAAACGCATCTCCATTGAAGAAGCCGCCCGTATGCTCCGCTACCAGGCACTTGAAACGTTTCAAAAAGAATTCCAGGCAGGATGTATAGCAGTTGGCCATACAGCAAACGACCAGGCAGAAGAGGTCCTGCTGCGACTCATTCGAGGGAGCGGCTGCACAGGACTTTCGGGGATGAAGCATCAGAGAGGAACACTTATCCGCCCCCTGCTAAGAGAAAAAAAAGAGTCACTGATCCATTTCCTGGAAGAACAGGGAATACCTTTTTGCCAGGACAGTTCCAACCTGGACACCCGATTCTTAAGAAACAGAATCCGACTGGAGCTGCTGCCAAAACTCGAAAAAGAATACAACAGGTCAATGCAACAAACCCTGATACAAACCGCTTCAATCCTGCGCGAAGAAGATAAACTTCTTCAAGATCTCACCCAAAAGGCCTATCAGAGCCAGGTTCAAAAAGAATGGGAAGAGTCATCCACTTCCCCCGGGAAAAAAAATCTTTCCCTCGATCTTTCCCTGTTTAGCAGGGATCACCCGGCCATCCAACGCAGACTCCTTGAAAAAATCTGCTGGGACATGGATTCCAGGCCCTCTTTTCAAAAAATCAAGAATCTCCATAGGCTGGCCACAGCTCAAGAAAATGGAGAAGTCCACCTTTCCCATGGCCTCCGTGCGAACAGATACGGCAGTACCATCACCTTTCATCACCCTGTGGGGAAAAAAGCTTACCGGGGTCCGTCTATTATCAAAAAGAATTTTTTGTCTTTCACTATTCCAGGTCCAGGAAGATATCCTGTCCCTGAATTGGGCCATGAACTTCTGATCGAAAACGTTCTCTCTATTCCCGATATAGTGCCACCCGGAGAACTCTTTCTTGATCCATCTAAACTCCAGTTCCCCCTTCTCCTGCGTCCACCGCTCCCCGGCGATCGCTTCCATCCTCTTGGGGCCCCCGGCAGAAAAAAAATATCCCGCTTTCTCTCTGATCAAAAAATCCCAGCCAAGCAGAGAGACTCCTACCCCCTTCTTCTGTCTGAAGAAATGGTTGTCGCTGTGCCAGGACTGCGCCTTGACCACCACTTTCGAATTACCGCAACAAAAGCAACCGCAATGATGCTGCTCTGGAAACCAATTAAAGAGAAGAAATAATCCTTTTTCTGTTCACCTCACGACCAAGTCTCTCTCGCTCTTCAAAAGAAGTGTCCAAAAGCATCGATACAATTGATTTGTGCGAATGCTTTTTTGATGGTAGTAAAAAAAGGCTATAAAGAAATACTTTACCCTAAGCTCTGCAAAGGGCTGCACCCCTTCTCTCATCAAACAAGCAAGTTATGCTGAAGCAAATAGACAAACAGACTGTAACCAGTTTTCCCATTGCCCCCAATACTTCCGAAAAAGATCAAGACAGATCTCTCATTGCCTGCCCCATCTTCCGCAAAGAGTTGGAAATGGCGTTGGAAGAGCTGGGACTTGCCCCTCGCATCAGCTATATGCACTATAGCATCCACAACAACCCGATAAAAATGGAAGAAGAGTTACAATCCAGCCTGGAACAGGTCAAAATAAAGGGAGAAGATGTTCGTTTTCTAGTGGGGAGACACTGTAAGGGAAAACGGGATATGACAGAGGTGGTGGAGGACTGCGGCGGCAAAATCCCTCAGGCCAGAAACTGTATCGACATGTTGATTGGCAATGAATTAACCAGGAAACTGCAAAAAAACCGGACCTCACTCATGACTCCGGCATGGGTCCGGATGATCAATCAATCCATCCAAGAAGGACAGTGGTCAGTCACCGATGCCCGCCTGAATCTGGGCTGGTATAATAAGATACTCATTCTGGACTCAGGGGTAGAAACACTTAGCGACGAACAAATCATGGAGTTTTATGATCTAACCCAGGTCGAGGTTGAAATCCTGCCGGTTGATCTCTCTTACTTTAAGATTCTGCTGCAGGAACTCCTTCAATAGCTGTTACAGAGACAAGCCCAGGCACCTCAGTCGCAGCCAAGATCCAGTGCACAGCCCTGTTCTTATTCTTCAACTCATTAGCTCCTGAGTTCTCCTTTCAGCCACTCATCTTTCTCAGCACCCGGTGGTCTCCTATCCGAATGGTGAGCTTAATTCGATCGAAATATTCGAGTAAGGGAATGGAAAATTTTCGAGTCAAACCGGTCAACTCCTTAAATCTGGGAGCATCAATCTCTCCCTCCTTTTCAATAAAGGCAACGACCTTATCCTGCAGCCCAGCAATAGTGGCCGTATCATAGTACAGGGTCTCACTCACCTTCACCAGTTTGTCTTCCCGCACCAGAAGGCCAAAGACCTCCTTCACAAGAGTTGCCGGGTAATCAGCAAAATGATCTGTGGTCTCCCGCATGGTCGCTGTGGCCAGGCCCTTCCCTCGATACCAAGCCTCAAGATCACGCTGCAGTTTTTTCTCATCGGCCTGCAGGGCCACCTGATGAGTAGCAAGACGCACAAGGGAATCTTCCTGTACCACCAGATGTTTCTTCTGCAGTTCGCTCAGACAAAAGTGAAAAACCTTCTGATCCACTTTTCTCCCCTGACCGGAACGAATTTCCTCCTTGGACAGTCCGACCTGCAAGGGATTTTCCTGATGATATTTCCCCAAAGCTTCAAGCAGAGACTGTTCCACCTCATCGCTCACACTCTTTGCCAGGTAACGCTGAGTTGTAGAATCTACCACCACCATCTTTCGTGAAGAAAGGGGAATTGTCAGTACCTTTTTCAGTTGTTTGCCAAAGGTGCCCAGACGTACGGCCAATTCATCAAATGTCAGACCCGCGGTGCCCCTTTCACGGAGAAAGAGGAGGAGTTTTTCCTCCAGGTTTTCATCCAGTAAGATCCGAAAAACGTCACTATTCTTCTGACGATCTTTCTCTGTTAAACGTTTACGCTTGCGAGGAGGCATATTCCCCAGCACGGCCCCGCCACCAATAGTGGCCACAGGAGAATAGGAACGGATGACATAGCGGTCACCAGGCCAGACAGACACGGGCTCTTCCAGCAGGAGCTGAACATTGGCCTCTGTACCAGGCTGCAGTGTGTCGCTCTCCAGCAAAGAAATCCTACCCATGATCTCGGCAGTTCCAAGATGCACCCGAACCCGGGCCCTGTGTTTTAAAGGTTTAGCGTTGGAAGCCAAATAGAGAAAATCGCAGTCCAGCATATAGCCTGGCAACAGGCATCCGGGAGTTGCCGCCACCATCCCCCGGGAAACGACCGCAGTATCCACCCCTTGAAGATTGATAGCAGTCCGGTGTCCTGCCTCCACCTCATCTACATCCTGAGAATGAATCTGAATGCCGCGTACTTTTGCCGTCAACTCTGTCGGATAAAAACGGAGATCGTCACCCAGGGCTACTCGTCCGGAAATGGAGGTCCCGGTGATTACCGCCCCAAATCCCTTCATGGCAAAAATGCGATCCACGGAAAGACGAAACGGACCGTAGGCCTCTTGCAGCTGCTGCCTGGATACAAATTGATCAAGTAGTGTTTTAACGTCCTCGATCCCTTCTCCGGTAATTGAAGAGACATGGACCAGAGGCGCTTCTTCCAGAAAACTTCCGACACAGAATTCCCGAACCTCTTCAGTGACCATCTCCAGCCACTCTTCCTCCACCATATCCTTTTTGGTGATAACTATGATCCCCTGTTTCACTCCCAGGAGACGGCAAATCTCAAAATGTTCCTTGGTCTGGGGCATAATGCCTTCATCTGCAGCTATAATGAAGGCCACCAGATCCATGCCGGTAACCCCGGCCACCATATTTTTGACAAACTTTTCATGCCCCGGCACATCCACGATCCCAAGACGATGATCGCAGGGCAGATCCAGGTAGGCAAACCCGAGCTCAATAGTGATCCCGCGTTTCTTTTCCTCCTTCAACCGGTCAGTCTCAATACCGGTGAGGGCTCGAACAAAACTCGTCTTGCCATGATCAACATGGCCTGCTGTTCCTAGAACTATTTCACGCATAAATTATCGTCACAAGCTTTAAAAGGCAAAGAGAACTAATGGAAAGCAAGGGTACCTTGAAAAATTAGATTTTTTGTTCAAGATCGAGGAGCAGACGAAAAAACAAGCACAGCATATAGTTGATATGTGGGCATTATTTTCTTGACCGTGACGAAGAGCTTGGGCAAAAAGACAATTTTTCGAGGTGGCCTTAACTCAGGTACGGGTTAGTGCGAGCCTCTTCCCCAAGAGTGGAACGACTGCCACCGTAGCCATGCCCTGGCCAGACCGAGGTCTCAGGTGGTAAGACCAGGAGTCTTTCTTTGATCGCACTGATCAACTCTTCATAGGAGCCGCCGGGGAAATCGGTCCTGCCTATGCCTCCAACAAAAAGTGAATCTCCGGTGATGAGATCAGGGGCACAGTAGAGACACATTCCCCCAGGGGTATGGCCAGGGGTATGAATCACCTGTAACTGCTCTTCTCCAATGGTGATAATATCGCCATCCTTCACCTGACGATCCACAGGAGGAGAGGCCTCAAGTCCGAGCATGGAAAAATATTTTTCCACTTCCGGTTGTGCGAAAAAATCAGCATCGGCCTCATGCATGATAATCTCAGCGCCACTGGCTTCTTTGATGATGCGATTTCCACAAACGTGATCAGGATGGCCATGGGTAGCAATAATATAATCGATGGTCAGCCCTGAATTTTTCACTTCCTGTAAAATCATCTCTTCATCTCCACCTGGATCTATCACAGCGCAGCGAGAAGTTTTAGAGCAGCCGACGATGTAGCAGCAGACACCCATCATTCCAACGGTTAATTGTTTCAGAAACATAGGATTTAATATAAAACAGAAGGGTTAGAGACTAAAAACTGAAGATAGAAGACTGAAAGAAAAACCACAACTCTCGTTATACTGCTTTTCTTTCAGCCTATGGCCTATATACCTGCTTATTAACAGTCGCAGCTGTTAGGATTACAGGGACCACTGCCGCAACCGCAGCTACTGTCGCCGGAGGCCATGGTTAAAGTTGCAGGAGCTGCCACCGGAGGAAGCCGAAGTTCTACAGAACCAATAACCTTTGTAAAGGCCTCTACTGCCGGACTTTCAGCATCGGATGAGAGATAGGGAACACCATCATCGCCCGCCACAACCACCTTCGGATCCATGGGGACTGCCCCCAAAAATGGAAGATCAAACTCTCGGGCAATCTCCTCACCGCCACCGGTCTTGAAGATATCAACAGTGGCATTACACTCGGGACAGACAAAACCGGACATATTCTCAACGACCCCAATAACCTCTACGCCCACAGTCTTACAAAAGTTCAATGACTTACGGACATCAGCCAGGGCTACTTTCTGGGGAGTGGTCACCACCAGGGCCTTAACAAGGGGTATGGTCTGGGCAACGGAAAGCGGCTCATCACCGGTACCTGGAGGGGCATCGATAATCAGATAGTCCAGCTCCCCCCAATTAAAATCAGCAACAAACTGTCGAATAGCCTGAATCTTGAGAGGGCCACGCCAGATAATGGCCTCATCCCGATCCTTCATCATATATTCCAGGGACACAACCTTCAAATTATCATTGTACTTCAGGGGTGCCACCAGATCACTAGGATTTTCAGGTGGTTCCAGGCTACCGGTCATATTAAGCATACGGATGACATCGGGTCCGTGCAGATCCACATCCATAAGTCCGACCTTATGCCCACGCTGAGCCAGTCCAAGAGCCAGATTAACGGAAACCGTGGATTTACCAACACCGCCCTTGCCACTCATTACCAAAATTTTATTTTTAATCTTCCCGAGAGATCGGGTAATGGCATTGTCCTGCTGCGCCATAGCAGCTTGTTGCGACTCCGGGGTACTGCCGGTACCACTGGAGCAGGAACTTGATCCACATGAACTTGACATAACAGCCTCCTATAACAATATATGAAGAAATTTATTTGGTTAGCTTCTCATCAGCAGCGTCCTGACATCGACGACTGCAAGGTGATACGGCCCAATCCGAACCATGGCATACACTAATGCTGTTCTCTGGAAATGCAAACAAAATCCTCAGCTCTGGCACTTCCTCCATCCCTTTGTCCACGCCTGCACAGGGAGTCTCACTGTTTTTATTGCTTTCTTATGGATCTAGCCGTAATATGAAAAGTTTTGCATGAAGAAAAAAATCGACTTTTGGATACTTTGAAAAATTAGAGTTTTCGTTCAAAATCGAGGCATGAGGCAAATTTTACCACAGGTACCCTGCAAGAATCACCCTAACTACGGGTACAAGTACCCTTGGGGTGCATATCTTTGATATTCCGAGGATAAAACATGCCTCACAACGAAGAGTTTCGGCGAAAAGGCAATTTTACAAGGTGGCCTTATGTTGTTAATTAAAAAGAGCATTTCATTCAGTAGAGATGCTCTACTCACCTCATCATGATAAGGAAATTTACATGTTAGGTTGGTTCAAAAAAAAATTTAGCAAGAAAGAAGAAGCCCCTCCTCTCTCAGCTGAAACAGAAGCTCCTGAATTGGCAGCCGAACAAGACACCTTGGTCGCACAGTCACTGCCTGAGGAATCTGTTATCGCAGCAGATCAAGCTCCTTCAGAGCCCGATGATATTTCAGATGAAATAACAGAAGTTCAAGAGTCGCTCCCCCCTGTCTCTCCGCCTGAACAACCACTTGAGACAGATGACGCTGCCGTCATCGGCAGTGAGTCAAAAATCAGTGAAGAAATCGCCCAGGAAACGACACCTCCCTCCCCAGCGGAGAAAAGCTCCATGTTTCAACGGCTCTCCAAGCGACTCTCCAAGACCAAAGAATCTTTGGTCTACCGGATTGATACACTTTTTCTCGGAAAAAAAGAAATCGATACCGATCTCTTTGACGAACTGGAAGAGATTCTGATCACAGCTGATCTTGGCATCGCTACAACCATGGAAATCCTGGACGATGCCAGGAAACAGGTCAAACGCAAGGAACTCTCCGATCCCCTTCTCCTCAAAGTTGTGCTCAAAGAAAAACTGCGCTCCTTTATTATGGAGTCAGACAAACCAGCCGAACTGGTCATGCCGGAGTCCGGTCCTTTTGTTATTATGGTTATTGGCGTCAACGGTGTGGGCAAAACCACCACCATCGGCAAAATCACTTACAAGTTCAAGAAATCAGGGCAATCCGTACTCCTGGTGGCCGCAGACACCTTCCGCGCCGCTGCCGTCGCCCAGCTCAAAATATGGGGCGAACGTAATGAGGTGGAAGTTGTTTCCCAGGGTGAAGGGGCCGACCCCTCTGCCGTGGTCTTTGATGCCATGGATAAAGCCATAACTGATAATTATGACGTGGTGATCGTGGATACGGCCGGCAGACTCCATACCCAGGTCAATCTCATGGAAGAGTTAAAAAAGATCAAACGGGTCATGGGAAAACAGCTGCAAGGTGCACCCCATGAGGTCCTGCTCGTACTCGATGCCACCACCGGACAAAATGGTGTCTCCCAGGCAAAACTCTTTAACGAAACTGTCACCATTACCGGACTGGCCCTGACCAAACTTGATGGAACCGCCAAGGGTGGTATAGTTGCCAATGTCTGCCGTGAACTGAAAACCCCCATCCGATTCATTGGAATCGGTGAACAGATAGACGATCTGCGAGATTTTGATCCGGACGAATTTATCAATGCCCTCTTTGCAGAGGAAACGCATTAATTCAGTCCCTCGCAGGCTAGCAAAATAGAGAAAGAACATGCAATACAAACAACGTAAACAACCGGGATGCGGTGGCTGCTTCCTGCTCCTGATCCTCTTCATCCTACTCACTGGCGGTTTCCCCGCCCTTTTTAGTTTCTTAGGCACCCTGATTTACACTGGAATCGTAGGAATCCTGCTCTTCATCGGTCTGTTCTGGGGATTTTCTTACTGGATGCAGAAAAAGATCTCCACCTATGAATCTTCACAGACAGAGAGTCACAATCGTTTTGTCTGGCTGCTGGTCCAGATTCTGATAGACATTGCCAAGATAGACGGCCGGGTCTCCAAAGAAGAGATCTCAACCATCCAGCGTTTCTTTCAATACAACCTGCGCTATAATCAGGCCCAAATGTTCTGGGTAAAAGACCTGATCAAAGAAGCAGTCTCTTCCAGCCAACCCATGGCTGAATCGCTACGCGAATTCCGTGACACCTTTGCCTACGAACCACGACTCATCCTCCTTGAACTGGTCTATCAGGTCCTTTATGCAGAAGGTGGGCGTGTCCCTGACGCGGAACTGCAGGTGGCAAGAAACATAGCCGATTATCTTCAGATAACTGATTATGACAAACGTACCATTGAGGCCAAATACAAATACGGCGGACCGCAACAAGGGCCAGGTTCCCGCAGCTCAGTTGATCAACATTATGCCACATTGGGACTGGAACCAGGAGCTGACCAGGAGGCCATCAAAAAGGCCTACCGGAAATTGAGCATGAAATATCATCCGGATAAGGTTGGCCACCTCGGTGAGGAGTTCCGCGGTGTAGCCGAAGAAAAGATGAAAGAGATTAACGCGGCCTACGACTTTTTAAAAAAACTTTAATTATTCAATCATAGTTAAAAGGAGTGACTTGATGTCTATATCCAATAAAATGCGCCACTTTGCCGAAAAATCCTCATGGATCCGTAAAATGTTTGAAGAGGGTGCGAAGATGAAGGCTCTGCACGGAGCTGAAAATGTCTTTGACTTCAGCCTGGGAAATCCGGATGTTCCTCCACCAGCGAAGTTCACCAAGGTAATTCAGGAGATCGTCAGCGACGAGAGCCCAGGTATGCACGCTTATATGCCCAACGGCGGCTACCCCTGGGTACGCGAAGCCTTGGCTGGCAAGATGTCTGCAGAACAAGGCGTAGATGTCTTCCACGGTGACATGCTGATGACCTGCGGGGCTGCAGGAGCCCTGAACGTAGTAATGAAGGCCCTGCTCAACCCTGGTGAAGAGGTGATTCTCCTTGCTCCTTACTTTGTGGAGTATCACTTTTATGTAGACAACCACGGCGGCGTAGGGAAGGTGGTAGCCACCGACTCTGAATTCAATATTGATCTGTCAGCCATTGAGGCAGCCATCACCGACCAGACCAAGGCGGTGATCGTTAACTCACCCAACAACCCCACTGGACAGATCTACTCCCAGGAGTCTCTCAATGCACTGGGTAAATTGCTTGACGAAAAAGGCGCTGCTCTCGGCACCGTCATTTATCTGATCGCTGATGAACCCTACCGCAAGATCATCTTCGATGACAACGTGGTAGGCAGCGTCTTTCAGGCCAGCAACAACTCCATAGTCCTCTCTTCCTACTCCAAAGATCTCTCTCTTCCCGGTGAACGAATCGGTTACCTAGCTGTACACCCGGAGATCACCGAAAAAACAGCACTGCTCAATGCCATGACCCTTGCCAACCGCATCCTTGGCTTTGTCAATGCCCCTGCACTTATGCAGCGGGTTGTGGCCGAACTCCAAGACGTCAGTGTCGATAATTCTATCTACATGCGCAGGCGAGAAACCTTCTGTAAGATTCTCAGCGAGGCCGGTTACGACTTCATTCCACCCAAAGGGGCTTTTTACGTCTTTCCCAAGTCTCCCATTGAAAATGATGTTGAGTTTTGTGCCATCCTCCAACAAGAAAAAATCCTGGCCGTTCCCGGACAGGGTTTTGGAGCACCCGGATATTTTCGTCTGGCCTTCTGTGTCAACGACTCGGTTATTGCCGGATCAGGGCAGGCCTTCAAGAATGCCATGGCAAAGGCCAAGGCTATTGGTTGAAAGGTACCTTGAAAAATTAGAATTTTCGTTCAAAATGGAGGCATGAGAAAAATTATACCACAGACATACAATTGATATTTCGAGGATAAAATTCTACTCATAACGAAGAGTTTGGGCGGAAAGGAAATTTTGCAAGGTTGCCTGAAGGCTAAAGGAAAACAAAATCGAACCGCAGAGTGTCGGACTGGGACTGGTGGATAATCTATTATTTCCTTTCACTTCTGCGGTTCAAAGTTCTTTGGTCAATATTGAATATTCTGTCTGGAGATAACGCCATGACCTTCCTCACGCTCCTTACCTTTGCTACTGCCATGTTTCTCCTGGCAGCATCTCCAGGCCCTGGTGTCTTTGCCACCCTTGCCAGAGCCCTGGCAAGTGGCTTCTCCCATGCTGCCGTACTTGTCTTAGGAATTGTAATCGGCGACCTGATTTTCTTGCTCCTTGCCATCTATGGACTTTCCTCCATGGCCGAGATGTTAGGAAGCTTTTTCAACTTTATCAAATACGCAGGCGGTATCTACTTACTATGCCTGGGATTCAAAATATGGAGTACTCCCGCAGAACTGCCGACTGTACAGGGCGTGCGTGAACTTTCCTGGAAAAAAAACTTCATAAGCGGCCTGAGTATCACTCTTGCCAACCCCAAGGTCATCCTCTTCTATCTCGGTTTTCTTCCCACCTTTGTGGATTTAACCAGCCTGACACCTCTGGATGTGCTTGCTATCAGTGGTGTAGTGACAATCGTCCTGGGTAGTGTCCTCCTCTCCTATGCCTGGGCAGCATCCCGGGCTCGTCGCCTGTTCACCAGCAAAAAAACCGTCTCCACAATGAATAAATGCGCAGGAGGAGTAATGATGACTGCCGGGGCTGTAATACTGACAAAAAACTAAAGAGGAAAGAAAGCGAAAAAAAATCAATTCGAGGTATCGTTACGATAAGGTGGGGTTGAAAGCGCGGACTGAACGTCCTGCAATATTGGCGACGACTCAACAACAAGTAGTTCACTCTACAGTAGGAGCGGTTTTAACCGCGAACAGGCCTCCTCCATACTCGATACAAAACTTCCGATTTCAGGCCAGCACCGATTTCGCGGATATCTCCGCTCCTACAGGAAAAGCATAACCTCTTTTACTCTCTTCCCTCAAACCACACTACAGCCCAGCGCGGATACCAGCAAAATAAAACTCAGCTGAAAGAGGAAAGTTTTACCCTTCCACAGAAACAATACATTCCGTAGTTATTCAGGGTCCAATTCCTGCTCTCCTCCCTGGTTGGAATCAGCATCATCAGATTTCCCCAGAATACGAAAGGTCCCGGACTCTCCTGTAAAGAGTCCGGGACCCTGCTTTTCGTTGTCAGGTGTTGAATCCAAAGGCTTTCCACCGCAACTCACCAGAAGAACAGAGAGCAGAAGTGTCAGATATGATATTTTGCTCCACATCACTTCATCCTAAAGAACTTTTTTCAATTCCCTTCATGGAAAAATAAAATTCTCAGTGATAGAGAAGTTGTCTGCATTACCAATCTATTATTCACCTGAGAAACAACTCCGCACTTTCACCAGGTCAAAATCTAAAATTTAACCCTGGCACCGGTGAGGATAACATTAATATCATCAAAATCCGTCATATCCCGTTCCAGTTTGTAGAAACGGTAGGTCAGGTAGAAATCAGTTCCCCAATCCTTAACAGCCTGAACAGCAGCAAGAGAAAAGGAAGTGGATGTATCATTATCCATGGCTATATCGTAGTACTTGCCATAATCTGCAGCAAAAGAGGTCTTTCCCGAATCTAACAAGTCTACCGTATAGCCCAATTTGGTGTACCAAAACGTTGCGTCGTCTCGAGCCTCTTCCTTCTGATCACGAACACCACCAGCAACAGCTATATTGAAACCACAATTCATAAGAATTGCCAGGGAACCATTGTACTGGTTGTCAGTTGCGTCGATGAATTCTCCCGGTTTAGCCCAGGCCAAACCACTTGCCAGCTTGAATCCTGAAAATTCACGATTATACCGAATTGCCGCATCATATGCATCAGACATGGCTGAGGTTGAGAAGGTAAATCCAGCAAAACCAGGAGTATCATAACGTATCCTGTCCCGTCGGCTGAGTCCGTCCATATTATTGAAAACTGAACCTACGGTAACACTACTCAATCCGGTCTTTGTGTCATAGAAATAATAGCCGCCGGCTATTTTAGCAACATCGGAGACCCCTGCCACAGTGGTTCCGGAAAGATCACTCTCGGAAATGCTGTCAGAAGCCGTAAATCCCCGTCCCAACCAGAGGGTACCAAAAGTTTTGGAAGCGAGATCAAGTTCCAGATGACGAGACTTATACCAATTGGTAGAGTCCGGATTACGCTCCAGTTGATTGACAGACTGAGAGTTGTTGGTTATCATTTCTCCTTCGATCCAGGCACCAAGAGAAAAGGTCTCGTTGACCTTGCCGCGGGCCTTGAGTCCCCAGCGGGTTGACGAGTTATTGTTGTCCACAAAGTATCCCCTGGTACTGTCCCCGTCATCTGCCCAGAGAAAGGCGCGATTGACCTGACCATAAAGATCCACATTAACCCTGCTGTTACTGGAGGTGACTACCTTATCCAGCTCCATGCTCTCAACCTTGGTGATCTTTTCCGTATTATCCTCAGTCTTTCCGGCAAGAGTCGCCATCTGCTCCTTGAGCTGAGCTATTTCACTGTCCTGCCTATCCAACCTCGCCCGCTGATCTTCTATAAGTTTTTGCATCTGCATCAGGAGGTCTTCCTGCGACTGCCCAGCTCCCAAAACCGGATTGTGCATGATCATAACCAGTGCACTGCAGACAACCAGGCTGAAAATTTTTCGCTGTTTGTTCATTGCCCCTCCCTCTTTATTTTTTTTATTTGCTTACCCTGTACTCGACATTGATAATTCAATCGTCTCAAAAAACAGAGACAAATACAACGACATTCTAATCAGTAAGAACAAAACAGGCCGTTCCATAATTTTACTGATTTTTCCTCTTTCTGCTCTCGTACATAAGGAAAAACAGCTACATCTCTTCTTTTAAACTTTTTTTTACAATTTCCCTTATCTCCTAAATAAACAAAACCGATATGTAACACAACGTATTCCATAACGTTACCTCCTAATAGAGATCATTTACAAGTAACGCATAGCACCATTATATTACAACAAATTACCAAAAATTACATTTTTGAATCTCTAATTTCGTTTTTTTCTTTCATTCAGGTGAAGTTCATGATTAATCTTTAAGCCAGATTTTCTGGATTTTAGATTTCACCGAAGGGGCAAAAAAACTAATTAGTATTCATATAGTGCCACTGGATAGAATAATCAGATAATCAAAACAAGGAGTTGACTATGAACATTTTGCTTCGTCAGATCGTTTTTCTCTTTATCGGTACCGTACTGCGCTGGCCTCTCTGGCTGTCTATTGGCTTGATCGGACGTTTTGGTATTTTTAAAACCATCTTCCTTGTATATCCTACAGATGAAGTTGAGTGCCGTGGCTTTTGTCCACAATTCTCTCCCTTACGCCGTTTTTTTTCAGGGAGGCCAACTCCTGGTGGCTTAATTATGAACGGCTGGATGCCTATGGGGATATATTTTGTTATCCCCGATATAACTAGAGATCTGGCACGCAAAAAGAACCGAGCCCTGGCCGAAGCCATTGTCAGGCGCATGCATTGGATACGCCGGCTCTCTGGTGCCCGAACCATTGGGTTGGCCGGCCAGCTAGGTCCGATTTTTGCCCGGCGCCATAACATCCCCATGGACCCTCCCCTTTTCAGCAGCATCAACGGAAATATCTTCAGCATTCACGAGGCTATCAACTGGGTAGCCCGTCAGAGACGTTCTTTTTTTAATGCTCGCAATGTTGCTGTAGTTGGCGGCGGAGAACTGGGCGGTACCCTGCAGGAGTACCTGAACAATCAAGGCTATCACTGTAATACTATAGATGTCCGCTATACCAGAAAGGGAAAAGTGGTACCTCTTCAGTCTAATGAAAATATGGAAAATCTACATGGTGTCAATTTTGTAATTAATCTCATGCCAAAAGGAGAGGATTTCCTGGATTCCAACCTCCATGAATTCATCTCCCAAGATGCTGTAATAATAGACTTTTCAAGGCCTGCTATCCCTGAGAATGTATTACCACAAGAAGTATATTTAGGTAATCGTATACGACGAACCGACATGCGTTTCATCTTTGCTCTGCCCGGCGGCTGGAAACAGAGGCAAATGCCTGCATGCGCCCTGCCTGCACTCCTTACGGCTCTTACAGGACAAGTCAACCAGCAGGTTGAAACCTTTTGCCTCCTTGCCAGACAACAAGCCTTCGGCACCGCTCTTGTAGACGCACCACTTGAATATCAGACCAAGACGAAGCCATTCTGGAGCAAGGATTTTGATCTTGAGAATGAGCTGGAAATTGAGGCAATGAATATGATCTCCAACGAATAACAATTAGTTATTTTCACCGGAAATCATTTTCCCTGTCAACTCCCACTAAAATCTGGGGTGTTGGCAGGGAAAACCATTGAACACTATTCCAACCTATAAGAATATGACAGATCGCTGCTCAGCATGCCATTTGCCTTCTCTTTTTTCTTCTCCACAGGCAAACTCTACTTCCCATATTTGCCTGCAACTCTGCTTTTCCTTTTCTGCCACAAAAGAACCAATTATTTTCTCCCCTCTCATTTGACTGTTTTTTTTCTTTCCCCTACAATGGATAGACAGGAAATAAATAGTGCCAAACTTTTCAATTTCGTCTTCCACCCACACAAGGAATTCCATGGAAATCATCTATCCCGGTCTACTCTGGCTGATTATCGGCGTCATCCTCTTTCTCTTGGAGATGGCTGTACCCGGTTTTGTCCTTTTCTTTTTTGGCATGGGTGCCTGGATAACTTCTCTGGGATGCTGGTTATTCCCATTGAGCATCAACACACAGCTCGCTGTTTTTCTGATTTCCTCGCTTGCCACCCTCTTTACCCTTCGGACTATTCTTAAAAAGGTTTTTATCGGCGAAGCTAAAGACGATGCACTCGATTCTGTCATAGCCCACGGCGGTGAAAAATGTGTTGTCACCACTGCTATCAATCCGCCAGCTGAAGGTCATGTCAAATTTTCAGGCTCTTTTTGGCGAGCTGAGGCAGAAGAAGCCATCGCAGAGGGAGAAACAGTCATCATCATCAAACAAGACAATCTGTTGCTCAAGGTTAAAAAGATACAATAGCACTCTACTCACCCATTTAAGGAGAAAACCATGGAAACGTTTATCGCCCTTGGCGTCCTCATTGCCTTTATCTTTATTGTTCTCTGGAAAACCGCAGTAATCGTCCCCCAACGCATGGAATACGTGGTTGAGCGACTGGGTAAATATCGAAAAACCCTGCAGGCAGGCTTGCATATCCTCATCCCTTTTTTCGACAGGGTGGCCTATAAACGAAGCCTGAAAGAAGAGCCCATCGACATCGCAGCCCAAACCGGTATCACATCCGACAACGTTACCCTGGAGGTAGATGGTGTCCTTTACCTCCAGGTCATCGATACCAAGAAATCCGCCTATGGCATCGACAACTATCACTTTGCCGCCGCCCAGCTGGCCCAGACCAGCCTTCGTTCCGCCATCGGAAAGATTGAACTGGACAAGACCTTTGAGGCCAGAGAGACCCTCAACGGCCAGGTAGTCCAGGCTCTGGACGAAGCTGCCGAAAACTGGGGTGTCAAGGTGCTGCGCTATGAGATCAAGGATATCAAACCACCTCGCACTGTGTTGGAGGCTATGGAAAAACAGATGAAAGCCGAGCGGGAAAAACGGGCCGAGATCGCCCGCTCCGAGGCAATAAAACAAGCCACCATCAACAAGGCGGAGGGCGACCGGGCCGAGGCCATTTTCCTGTCAGAAGGTGAGAAGATGAAACGGATCAACGAGGCCGAGGGAAAGGCCCAGGAAATCTTGCTGGTAGCAGAGGCCACGGCCCTGGGGATTCGCAAGGTAGCAGAGGCCATGTCCATGCCCGGAGGTACCGAAGCCGCCAACCTGGAAGTCGCCAAAAGCTACATCACCCAGTTTGGCAATCTGGCCAAAGAAAACAATACCATGATAGTGCCAAGCAACCTTACAGATGTGACATCCATGGTGGCGGCAGCCATGTCCACAATCAAACAGGTCAAAAAAACAGCACCAAGGCCAGCCAGGCAAGCGTCCGCACCACGCCCTCATGCGCCGCAGGCATAAGGCCACCTTGCAAAATTTCCTTTTCAGGTCTAAGCCACAACTCAGACCTGAAAAGGAAAAAATAGAGGAGTAAGAAAGACGGCGATCACTCCGACCAGGAGCGAGAGGGGAACGCCGATCTTGACAAAATCCCCAAAACTGTACTTTCCTGGGCCATAGACCATGAGATTGGTCTGATAGCTCACCGGCGAAATAAAACTGCAGGAAGCCCCCACCATCACCGTGACCACAAAGGGCATAAAACTGACATCGAGTGCCGAGGCAATGGTCATGGCGATGGGAAACATGAAGACCGCTGAAGCCACATTGGTGACCATGGCATCCATTAGAATACAACCCAAGAAGACCACGGCCAGTGCCGTATAGGCGTTATCTCCCCCCAACACACCGAGAAAGTTGCCGATATGCGCCGACAGGCCGGAGGCTGTAACTGCCGACTCCAAGCCCATGGCAGAGGCAATGACCATAAGGGTTGCAAAATCCACGGAACGCCCGGCATCAGGAAGAGTCATACAGCCAGTAAGAAGCATGCCTCCTGCTGCAAGCAGGGAGGCATTGAGCATACTCATAAATCCAAAAGCCACAGAAAAGACCATGGCCACGGTAATGCCAAAGGCGATCAAGGCCTTATCGGTCCGCTGGATAGTAGCTCCTCTAAGTTTTTTGGTCATGGAAAATTCGGTTTCATTACGATTGCGATAGAAAAAGGTGTCCTTTACCTCCAGCAAGGCAATATCACCAGCCTGGATCACAGCGTCTCTTAGAGGATAGTGCATGGCAGCCTCACCTCTGGCAAAACCGACCAACCACACCTCAAAGTTCCGATCTTCACTCTCTACCTTACTAATCTGCTGACCAATCATACTATTTCTGCGTGACACCACTACTTCCACAAGATGATGACGGTGCCGATTCGCCTTCTGCTCCTTGGTCGAGTAGAGAGGTTTTAGGCCAATGGTGGCCCACAAACTTTTGGCACCGGCAATATCAGCGGAAAATCCTATGGTATCGCCAGCCATAAGAATAGTTTCCCGGGTGACCTCCAGGCGCTCAATTCCACGGTGAAAGCAGAGAAGAGTAAAACCGTCACTCTCCATGAGGCCGGCATCATCAATGGTTTTCCCTATCAATGGGCTGTGATCTTCCACACACAATTCCACCCGAAACATCCTGCGGCTCACCTGTCCTTCAAGTTGAAAAGAAGCTGGAGAAGAAGGAAGCAGCCACTTACCCACAGTCATGAGAAAGAGCAGGCCAACAATCGTGATTGGCACCCCCACCAAGGAAAGGTCAAACATATTTACCGGTACCATATGCGGCAGGTCAGCTCCACCTCGCTCCAGAGTCTCGTTGACCAGACCGGATATCACAAGATTGGTGGCGGTACCGATCAGGGTACAGGTACCTCCCAGTATGGAAGCATAGCTGATTGGAATAAAAAGCTTCTTTGCGTCAAGCCCACAACTCCGTGACAGGTCCCTGATCACAGGAATCATCATGGCAACCAGCGGAGTGTTGTTTAAAAAAGCGGATCCGAAAGCAATGTGAGGTAAGATTTTGAGCTGCGCCTTTAACACCGAACGGGGTCGCCCAATGAGCTTTTCACTGAGAATGGAGATGGCCCCGGTGGAGTACATCCCTGCTGCAATCATAAACAGGGCACCGATAGTGAGTACACCCGGGTTGTTAAATCCCTTTAGAGAATCTTCCAGCGGAGCAAGCTTGAAAGTAATAGTCAGAGTTAACGCCCCAATAAAAACTGCCGCCGGTGGGAGTTTACTGAAAATCAGGAGTGCAAAGGTCAAGGCCAGGATGGCAATGATAATGATTAAAGACGTCATGATATCAGGAGCAGAAGAAAAGGATCTGGAAATTCGATTTATTCACGAACCAGGAACAAACCGATCCACATTTTATAATTCGCCATTATAAATAAAGGTACCCTAAAAGCAATTGTTCTTGTCAAACACTGAAAGTAGGCAACTGAGATCACGCTATGTCTGACAAAAGACTCATTAGCCCTTTCCTCTATTGTCAGCTGCCACTATCCTCATGGGAGAATCGACAATCCGCCCTCTGTTTGGAGACATCTCTCTTTTCATTTTCCAGCCAGCCACTTCTCACCTGATCCTGAGCATCAAATACTGGAACATAAGGCTTAATATCAAGTAAGGGTGTGTTATCCAAAACATCAATATTTTCCACATGAAGCTGCCTGCCTTCGACGTTAAGCAACCGCACAATGGACAAACCTATTGGATTTGGACGCCTGGGAGCCCGGGTAGCAAAAAGGCCACGAGTGGAGGAATCCATAAACGGCACAACCTTGAGATTATAACCGTCGCTCTGATGAAAATGGTAGAGCAGGATGAGATGGGAAAAACCGTCGACATCTTGCAATCCTTCAGCAAAATCATCAAATACTTCCACAATCCCTCGCACGCCGGAGGCACCGGCAGGCTGAATGGGCATTCCCTCAGTTGTATGAAAAGGGGTATGGATTACCCCGATGGGATCACATACTATGGTCATATCTCAATTCCTCCGGTTTTGTTACTGACAACTCAAGGCCACACCTTGCATAATTGCCATGCCCTCACCCCAGCAATCCCCATCGGCCGAAAAAAACTAAATACCAAGAACTTACTCTACAACCTTCCCTCATGAAATGATCACTGACCTTCACTTTTCCAGACTAACGCTATTCTCAGGATATATAAACTTATTCGTTGACATTTGCCTCAAACAACACCTAAGGTATGCTACAAAGTAGCAACACACTTCAATCCTTTTCCCTATACTTTTCCGGAGAAATGATGAAAAAACAAAGCCTCTTTCTATTAATCCTTTTCTTCATATCTGCCACAAGCTGTTTTGGAGCCATGAAACTTGGTGCTCCCCTTACCCTGCAGGAGGTAACCAAGGTCTCAGAAATCAATAAACACCCGGAGCAGTACAAAGGCAAACGAGTGCTCATCGAAGGCCTTGTTGTCAATGTCTGTGCTGCCCGAGGCTGCTGGATGGATATCGCCAGTGATGTCCCCTTTGAACAGATCAAGGTCAAGGTGGTAGACGGTGAAATTGTTTTCCCCCTGGAGGCCAAAGGACAGATGGCCAAAGTTGAGGGGATAGTTCAAGCCATACACCTTACTGAAGGTCAGGCTCGGTCCATGGCTCAACATCAGGCAAAAGAGAGTGGAGAGCAGGTTGATCTTTCCACCATCAAGGGTCCTACTACCTTCTACCGTATTCGTGGTCTGGGAGCAGAAATTAACTAACAATGGCCTGGAGAAAATGGAATTTCATCCTCCATCGGGATATGGGCTACCTCTGCATCGGCCTCACTCTGCTCTACGGAATCAGTGGATTGTTGGTGAACCACACCTCACACGACTTTAACCCAAGCTACACCATAACAACGCAGAAAGGCCGGGTATCTCCCCTGGCATCAGGAAAAAGCCCTGACATGAGCTATGTCAATCAGTGTCTGGAAGAACTCAGCATTACTGCTCAGTTCAAAAACGTTGCCGTGCTCACCCCGGGAACGATCCGAATCTTTGTGGAAGGAAATACCATTGATGTCACTACCGCCACTGGCGAGACCGTCGAAGAAAAGATTGCACGCAGGCCAATCCTCTTTGGCCTCAACTACCTGCACTTGAACAAGGGAAAGGGGGCTTGGACCTGGATTGCTGACATTTATGCCTTGGCCCTCTGTCTCCTTGCTCTCACAGGAGTTCTTATGATTCGCGGTAAGCGTCGTCGCCGAGCGCTGTTCCTTACCACAATCGGTTTCCTCTGCCCCCTGCTCTACCTGATTCTCCTGCCTTAACAGAAAATCAGGGGTATCACTCTCCAAAATATCAGAAGAGGTGTTGACCATACTTCACGGCCTCAAGATAGGCCTCGCCCAGGCCATCCGTCATCACCCCGGTTTTTTGCAGGATATCCAGACTTTCCCGGCATTCCCCACGCTCATACCTTTCCACGGCCTCAAGAATTGAGACATAGGGACCGGTCCTGGAAACAAGGACATCCTTCACCTCATCGGCCAGCGGCATTTGCTCCATGAGTTCTTTCATGGGCTTGTCCAGCATGGCATCAATTAGTGAAAAAAGCCCCACAAGAAACAACTCCCCGGATTTTTTCCGAAAAGGCCCCTGTTCGGCAAGCAGTTCACAAAATTTGGCCCGTACCACAGCAAGGCGTACCAGTTCTTCCGGCTTATCACTGGCAATCTCGGAGATGAGCACGAGAAGAACAAAACGTCGAAACCGCTTAGCACCCAAAAAAACAATGGCCCTGGAAACCGACTCTACGTTCTCCAGAAGATAGAAATGAGCCGAGTTGAGATAGCGAAGAAGCTTATAACTCAGGGCCACATCAGCAGAAACAATCTGTTCCAACCGGGCAATAGTTGTCGTTTTCTGGCTCACCTCGGCCAAAAGTCGAAGCAGATTGACCTTAACCGAAGTCAATTCCTGGATACGGATCAATTCTGGTTTACTGAAAAAGAACCCTTGGAAATAATGAAATCCTAGTTTCAGTGCCTTTTCAAATTCATCATAAGTCTCCACCTTTTCCGCCAACAGCTTCAAATGGTCAAAACGGGCCAGGCGATGCAGCATCTTATGGACACCATCCACAGGAGTCAGGGTAAAGTCGACCTTGACGATATCGGCAAGGGCCAGGAGAGGATCAAACCGATGATGATAGACAAAATCATCGAGAGCCAGGGTATATCCTTCCTTTTTGATCCGACGACAGGCCTCTACAATGGCGGGAGTCGGCTCAACATCTTCGAGGATTTCAACTACCAGCCGATTTTTAGGGAAAGCGACCGGAATATTTTTCAGAAGTAATTTTTCAGGAAAATTGACAAAGCAGGGTTTTGAACCGGTAATTTTTTCTATCCCTTCGGTGAGGAAAGTACTACTGAGAAGAGAAGTGGTGGCTCTGTTCCCCTCGGTATTCTCCAGGTTCCATTCTTCTGTCCCCCGGTACAGGAGTTCATAAGCATAGAGTCGCTTGTTAAAAGAGAAAATTGGCTGCCTGGCAATGCAAAATTCCACATCCACCTCCGGTACAAAACCATAAAATTACATCCAATGGCTACCTTGAAAATTCTGGAAACCACGGGGACATGTAAACCAGGAAGTACCAAGAGTCACCAGGTACAACTTCCATAACGAATTCCTGGGGCCATCATGGAAAGACCAGGCCACCTCACTTCAAAAACAGATGAAGAAAACACAAAAAAAGGCAGTACTATCTTTCCAACAAACTTTTTTTCCTGTGTCTCAGGAAACCTAATCCGTCAATAGAGATGATATCAGGTGAGCTTTGCGAAAGTCAATATTCTGTGGATAAATAGAATGGATCTCATTTCTTCTTTTTTTTGTCCCGATTTTTATCACGTATAAAAAGCTGGAGAGGAACCTTGTCCAAACCGAGACCGTCACGAAATCTGTTTACCAGATACCGTTCATAAGAAAAATGGACACCCTTCGAGCTGTTGCTCATGACCACAAATTTTGGCGGACGACTGCCCACCTGGGAGGTGTAATAAAATTTAAGCCGCTTATTCTTATAAATGGGAGGCGAATGAGCCTCCACCGCATCCTGCAGCAACCTGTTCAAGGCCGCAGTGGGAAAGCTTGCAGTAAACTGCTTAAAAACAGAACCAATGACAGGAAAAAGGCGCTTAATTCCATACCCCGTAAGTGCTGAAGCAGTCAGCAGTGGAGCAAATCCAACAAAGGGAGCAGCAAGGGCAATCTCAGCCATAATCTGCTCCTGGCGTATTTTATCGTCTTGGACCAGGTCCCATTTATTAACTAAAAGAATCAATCCCCTACCCTGTTCTTGGGTATAGCCGATCACTTTGGTATCCTGCTCAGTAATGCCTTCACTTGCATCGATGAGCACTACTGCGATATCACATTTTTCCAGAGCCGCCAACGCCTTGAGAATACTAAATTTTTCCAGCTTCTCCGTGGTTTTCCCCTTTCTCCTAATCCCGGCAGTATCGATAAGCAGATAGTTATATTTACCGTAACTGAGCAAGGTATCTACAGAATCCCTGGTTGTACCCGAGACCTCGGAGACCACCATACGTTCCTGCCCCAGGATCTGATTGATCATAGAGGACTTGCCAACATTGGGACGACCAAAAAAGGCAATCTTAATAGTTCCCTCCGGCAGATCGACTTCCTCATCATTTGCCTGCAGACTATCCTCCAGCCCATTCATAAGGTCAGTAAAACCATATTTATGTTCAGCCGACAGGGGCCAAAACCGATCAACACCAAGCTCATAAAACTGGTACAGCTGCTCTTCTTCCTGTTCCGGGCCATCGATCTTATTAACCACATAAAAGATGGTCTTTTCGGTGCGGCGTAAAAGATTGGTCACTTCCTTATCTGCAGGAGTCACTCCCTCTCTGCCGTCGAGGAGAAAGAGAATAATATCGGCCTCTTCAATGGCTGCCATGGCCTGATCCCGAATATGATCCCCCATGACATCACCACTACTGTCTTCGATGCCGCCGGTATCAACCAGCATAAAGAGGTTATCATTCCATACCACCTTTTCATAGTGGCGATCACGGGTCACACCTGGGGTAGGATCAACCAAAGCCTTTCTTGACCGGGTAATGCGGTTGAACAAGGTCGATTTTCCTACATTGGGACGTCCAACCAGAGCGACGATCGAATGAGTTTGTGTGGGCATAATTTCCTGTTTTTTAACAAAGGCTTACAGCCTCAAATGAACTATCTAATATTTCTTCTCTTTTATCCCCCTCACATGTACACCAAAACAACAAAGAATGCACCTGATTCAAGGGAATGAAACGAAGAACAAGTTATCAATCGCTACAGGGTATTTCAAATAATGAGAATTTTTGCTCAGGATCGGGAAACGTGAGAATGCCCCCACCCGGAAAGCAGGGGGATAAAGTAATGCCTATCCATAATCCAGCAGACAAGAGAGAGATGAGCATTTTTTATTTCTCCGTGACGAAGAATTCAGGTGAAATAGCAGTTAACCAAGATGGCCTATACAGGATTCACTGGAAAAGAATGAAACGCAGAAAAGCCACGACCCGTCTACAACAAATTTTCACTTTATGCTCCTTACGGACACCTGCAGAAGCGGTGTGAAGGAAATGAGCTGTTTGACTTCCCCTACTCTTTTCGATACAATATGTCTAGTTGGTATCCAGACATTGACTTTCACTCTCGGCATCAACAGGCCATACGCATTTCTGACGATAATCAGTGAAGACAATAACCTGCATACTTCTAAAACTACTCATAACAGACCATCTACGTCCTCAAGGTCTTCACTTATCTGTGTTAATGTCTAAGCCAGAAGGCCTAACCATCGGATAAGGAAATCCACATGAAAACCCTAACAGCCTGTATCGGTTTCAGTCTACTCCTCTTCCTGACAACTTCTTTAAACGCGGCCCAGCCTGCCCTGAAATTCTGTGTCTATCCCAGTAAAAGTCCCAAATTCATAGCTGTCACCTATGGCCCCCTGGTAAAATATCTCAGTAAAAAAATCGACAGGCCTATCAAACTAGTCACAGCACCAGACAGAAAAACCTTTCAGGTCAGGGCATTGAAGGAAGAATATGACCTGGCCCTTGCCTGTGTTGCCTGTTATTTCGAACTTCTCGACAAGACCAGCTATTATGCCATTGCCCGAGGAGAACCATCATTTACCGGAGGGATTTTCGTAAAAAAAGAGAGCGCAATAACCAGTCCCGAGCAGTTACTTCAGGGAAAACGAATCGCTGCCGTCAAACAATACTCCTATGCCGGATTTCTCTTCTGGTATGAATATGTTATTGAAAACAACCTGCAGGACCAGCTCACAAGACCTCCTGTTTTCCTCGAAAACCAGGACTCCATTATCTATGCCGTACTCAACAATAAAGTCGATGCCGGCATTTTCCGAACCGATGCTCTGGATACCTACAAACTTACCCCCCTAAAAGATCAATTCCGAATCATTCTGCAATCACGTGAGATACCCCACTTTCCTTTTATTGTCTCAGCAAAACTTGATAAAGACCTTGTTCAGAAAATCAGCGACAGCCTGACTTCTCTTTCAATCAATACCCCGGAAGGAAAAAAATTGTTCCAGGCCATGGGAGTCCAACGCATTGATGCAGTCTCCGATAGAGATTACGATACCTTTAGACAATCCTATAACAAGGCGTTAACGGCCTGGAAAGAGAACAACAGGTAGCTGATGATCTCTCTTCGTCTCCGTACAATTCTCTTTTCAGTCTTCTCCCTGATCACTGTTCTGCTGACGGGCACGATCATCTTTTTTTACACCCAGTCTCTCAAAGAACAGGCTATCCAGGGAATCACCCAGTGGGGGAAATCACTTTCTTCAAGCGCCTCTGCAATTATCGTCGATTATATCATAGAAGAAGATTACGCCGGCCTTCAGGAAATTGTCACCGGATATGCTAATACCCCTTGGGTATTGCGAGCCCTTATTGTCGATCCGGAGGCGATAATCCTGGCCGACTCGCAATTTTCGGCTTTTGGCACCAGCCTCCCCCTGCTCAACAATGACGCCTTCCTGAAACAGGGCAGAACATCCATTTTCGTGGAACAACATCAAGACTCTTTCATGGTGACCACTCCTGTTCTCTTTGATGACGTATCTTTCGGCTATATCTACGTTGTTATTTCCAAGCAACCCCTGCTCGACCAACTCTGGAACTTAAAGAAAAAAACAGTCCAAGTCGGAATATTCTGGGGAGCCATCTGCCTCTTGTTAAGTTGGTTCCTGGCCAGGTTCCTCACCCAATCGCTGGAAAAACTAGCCGGAGTTGCAGAAAAAATCGCCCTTGGTTCCTATCAGTTAACACCCCAGCAGAAAGGCATTGTGGAAATAGAAAATCTCTGCACCAGTCTCCACAACATGTCCTCCACCTTGGAAGAAAGAGAGAAACTCCTGCTTGCCTCTGAAAAAAAATACCGAGAAATTTTTGAAAATGCCATCGAAGGTATCTTCCAGGCAACCATAGAAGGTCGGTTCATGACGGTCAATCCAAGAATGGCCATTCTCCTTGGATACAACACTGCGCAGGAACTTCTCCACCACATTGCAGACATCGGCAATCAACTTTTTGTGGAGCCTCAAGATCTGGCGTACCTCCAGGACCTGCTGAAACGCGACAACACAGTATTCGGATTTGAGACCCGTCTTTTCCAAAAGATGGGACACATTATCTGGGTCTCCCTGAATGTTCATATCGTCAAAGATACAGACGACACTCCCCTCTTCCTTGAAGGACTCATCGAGGACATTACCGAACGCAAGAAATCCAGTGAAGAACTGATGGCGGAACGGGAACGGCTGAGTGTCACGCTACGAAGTATTGGAGATGCGGTCATTACCACTGATATCACAGGCAGAATCACGCTTATGAACAAGATGGCAGAATCAATAACCTGCTGGTCGCAGAAAGAGGCATCAGGCCTTGCTCTGGAAGAAGTATTTCGGGTTATCGATCGCAAAAGTGGGGAGCCAGGTGAAAATCCGGCAACCAAGGTCCTTCAAAGCGGGCTTGTGGAACATATTGCCAACGACACCATCCTTATCGATAAAACAAACAAAGAGAAATCTATTTCCGACAGCGCCGCCCCCATACGAGACAAAGAAAGCAAAATCATCGGTGTGGTTATCGTTTTTCGTGACGTAACGGAAAACAACAGGATGGAAGAAGAACTCCTGAAGGTAAAAAAACTCGAATCAGTGGGAATCCTGGCGGGCGGCATCGCTCATGATTTCAACAACATTCTGGCAGCCATTGTCGGCAATCTCAATCTAGCCCTCATGGACAACAGTATCGAAGAGAAGACCAGAAAGCTATTGATCGGAGCTGAAAAGGCGTCTCTCAGAGCCAAAAATCTCACCCTCCAACTGCTCACCTTTTCTAAAGGCGGAGAACCGGTAAAAGAGACTTCCTCTGTTGCAGAGATCATCACAGATTCTGCAGACTTTGTCCTGCATGGATCTAATGTGATCTGTCACTATAATTTTCCACAATATTTATGGCTGGTTGACATCGACAAAGGGCAGATGAGCCAGGTGATCCAAAACATCATCATCAATAGTCGTCATGCCATGCCAAAGGGAGGTACCATTGACGTTCAGTGTGAAAATGTTGTCTCAGCCAAAGTTGGTAGTTCTCTGCAGAATTTTCCGCAAAACGGTATCAAAATCACCATCAGCGACACAGGAGTTGGCATTCCAAGCAATGTCATTGATCGAGTTTTCGACCCCTATTTTTCCACCAGGCAGAAAGGAAGCGGACTGGGACTGGCCATCAGCAATTCTATTATCAGAAAACATAACGGCAGGATTCTGGTGCAATCACTCCCTGGTAAGGGCACAACCTTCACCATTTATCTCCCTGCCTCCACTCACCAGGAAGAACCCGAGAAGCAGCTAAAAAATCAGAAAAAAAATCTACCATCCTCACGAATCATGGTGATGGATGACGAAGAATTGGTTCGAGATGTTGCCGAAGCCATGCTGCTTCAGTTGGGCCATAAGACAATCCTGGTTGAGGACGGCGCTGAGGCCCTGAGAACCTACCAGGCTCAAATGGATAACGACGAGCCGGTGAATGCGGTTATTATGGATCTCACCATACCTGGTGGTGTCGGAGGGAAAGATGCCGTTCAGAATATCCTGGCTATCGACCCAACGGCCCGAGTTATTGTCTCTTCCGGTTACTCAAACGATCCCATCATGGCTAACTATCAAGAATACGGATTTGTCGCAGCAGTGGTCAAGCCCTACCAGGTGAACGAGCTGGAGAAAATCTTAGAAAAGGCTCTGGCAGCACCGGAGTAGGGCAGCTAAACCGTTCATTTACAATTGCGTTCTCGTCCCCGCCCCTGCCACGCTCCATCAACATACAGATAATGGGGAAAAAAGCGTGCCTTATAATTCATGGAAGCCACCTCCTCAATGTAGTAACCAAGGTAGAGATAACTGATATCCAACTCGAGACAAGTCTTGACCAGGGTCAGAATGTTGAACGTCCCTAAACTACGGGCAGAATCATCCGGATCAAAATAGAAATAGACTGCGTTCATCCAGTTTGCTCCCACATCTACAATGGCGTTTCCCACCAGTCGTCCCTGTAGATGGAATCGGATCTCCATCCCCGAAACAATCCGGTTAAGAAAAAACCCCTCATAGTAGGATTGAGCGTCATTGTTTTTATGGGGGTACCGGCTGTTGAGAAACTTTTGACAGAGGCTGACATTCTCTTCACTGAGTTCCAGAGAAGAGAATTCGATTTCCAGATCCTGATTTTTCTTCAGCACTCGACGCTGATTCCGATTCGGCGTAAATGTCGAAGGCTGAAGGCGAATAGGAACACATGCACGACAGTTCGGGCAATGCATGGTATAGAGGCAATTCCCATTACGCCTATACCCCGAAGCCAAAAAAATCTCCATGGTTCGATCAGGTAGCGGGCCAAAAAGGGCCTGGTAAAAGACTGCCTCTCTGGGAAGATGGTAGGGACACTCCACAGCCATCTCAACAAAGTAACGTTCCAGCTGGGATTCCAACTGGGCAGATTCCCGCGCACACTGTTCATCATAGAGTGACAAAGCAGCACCAATTTTTTTTTTCTTCGTAACACTTCATCTAAAACACTATCAAATTACGTAACCCTCCATACTGTAGAAGGTTAACATTTCTTTATCTATGCTGATTCTATCTTATAGATTGAATCAGTTATTCGCCTACAAACTCTTTTAAAAATCTGATATTGCAAGAGGTTACCAGTGCCACAGATTCGCTCGACCTTAAACTAAGCCCTGATCCAACATAGCATTCACCACCTTGACGAAACCTGCAATATTAGCACCGGCAACGTAGTTCCCCTTCACCCCATAGTTCTCACCGGCATCAAGACAGGTTTTATGAATAGACTTCATAATTTGTTTTAATCGTGCATCCACCTCTTCTCGTGGCCAAGCCAAGCGCATGGAATTCTGGGCCATTTCCAGACCTGAAACGGCAACCCCGCCAGCATTAGCTGCCTTACCCGGTGCATAGAGGAGAGCATGCTCTACAAAGAGGTCCACGGCCTCGGGCACCGATGGCATATTAGCCCCTTCACTCACCAGCATAATCCCGTTGTTCACCAGATTTGCTCCATCCTTGCTGCCAATCTCATTTTGAGTGGCACTGGGAAAGGCACAATCCGCCTTATGGTCCCAGAGAGGATTATAATCAAGCGTTGAATCAACAGGAATGTAGACTGCTTCAGGATAGGTTTCCACATACTCAGCAATACGCCCTCGACGGATATTTTTCAACTGCTGAACAAAGGCCAGTTTTTCCTCATCTATCCCCTGCTCGTCATAAATATAGCCTGAAGAATCAGACAGAGTCAACACCCGCCCGCCCAGCTCAATCAATTTTTCTGTGGTAAACTGGGCCACATTACCAGATCCTGAAACCAGACAGGTTTTCCCTTCAAAGGTCTCTCCACGAGTGGCCAGCATCTCTGCGCCAAAATAGACGGTGCCATATCCGGTTGCCTCAGGACGAATCAGGCTACCACCCCAGTCCAGGCTCTTGCCAGTGAGGACACCGGTGAACTCGTTGCTCAATTTTTTATACATGCCAAAGAGATAACCGATCTCCCGGGCTCCCACCCCGATATCTCCTGCAGGAACATCAGTGTTCGGTCCGATATGGCGATAAAGCTCAGCCATAAATGCCTGGCAAAAACGCATGACTTCAGCATCCGATTTCCCCTTGGGATTAAAGTCGGACCCACCCTTGCCACCACCCATTGCCAAAGTGGTCAGGGAATTTTTAAACACCTGCTCAAATGCAAGAAACTTGATAATACCCAAATTTACAGAAGGATGAAAACGCAAGCCTCCCTTATACGGACCAATGGCCGAATTCATCTCCACCCTGAATCCGCGGTTAACATGCACCTGCCCGTCATCGTCCATCCAGGGCACACGAAACATAAGCACCCGCTCAGGTTCAGTGATACGAGCCAAGACCGCCTGTTGTCTATATTCAGGATTTTTTTCGAGCACCGGTTTTACCGACTCCAAAACCTCATCAACGGCCTGATGAAACTCGCGCTGTTCTGGATCTTTATTTTTTATCATGCTGAGTATCTCATTCATATCTTTTCTCCATAAAATCACATCCAGTACCTAAACAAAAAAAGCTCAAGCCCATGTTTATTTCAATAAAACTGTAGTCAGCCAAATCGATTTACACTTCTCAAGTATCCTTACTCTTTTTTTATTACCCCAAGGTAATGCTACACCAGTTACTTGCCACTGACGGGACAAATTTCACCGGGTTGAGCCCCTCCGCCTTTCACATATAGAACAGCCAGCTCTTCCTTACCGTTACACTTCATAACAAACGGAGACGGCAGGCGAATATGACGGACAAAAGGCCCTTCATATTCTATCTTCTGCTCCAGAAGCCACTGCCAGTTCAGACAGTCTCCCCCTGCCTTACTGCTACACTTTTGGGAGCTCCCATCCACCTCTTCCGTAACTGTAAGATAAGGAATTCCCAGCGAAGTAATATTTTGAAAAAAATGAGACCCCTGCGATGGATCGACATGAAGGGAAGTATTTTGCAATTCAACGATTGCCCCCACACCGGATATATCACGCCACTGTACCGGCACTCCAAGCCAGGGATCGGCAGAGCCCCAGCGACCGGGACCAATAAGCATATAGCGACGATCCTCTGCCTGTAGCCTGGAATTAAGCGAGCCAATTTCTTCTGCAATTTTTTGAGTCTCGGCAGGATTAAAGGTGTCTGGCCTGACCATAACGATATCTGCCATATTTTCAAATCGTCCATGTCCTAGACAGGCCGTTGAATAACAGAATGCCGTATCAATATCTAAAGCACAGATAGCGACATCAGCACGTTCTCCTCCGGTGACCATGGGCCGCATCTGAAGAAAAAAGAACTCACTCCTATTCATCTTTTCATCAAGACGCACGGCAAACTCAATCTCCACCTCACACCCCATACCTCGCTTTCCAAGGTCGAGGAGTTCCTGCAAAATCCCGGGCAACGGATAAAGTTGATGCTTGAGTATCCTGGCAAAGGTAAGGACCTTGAGGCCGGGTAACACAGAATCACGAATGCGATCTTCCTCTGCAATATAAGTGGAGGCAAGTAGTTGCACCGGCCCTTCCTGTTCCGCATCCTGTACTTCACGCCGAACCAGATTCGACCGTTCTCTATTCAGATGTTCGGAACTACTCATATCCAGTGCATAAAACTGTCGCTGACAGTTCCTCAAAATATCTTCCACTGTAGAAAACTGGACCAAGTGTTCAGGATGAACCGGAGAAAAACGCAAAGACTTTTCTCCCTCAACAACGGTTTTACCCACTCCCATGGCAATATGGCATATCCCATCCTCTGCCTTCATCTTCATAATAGGGTAAAAATTATGCGACTGGCCAACACCTGAGATATCGGGATACCAGTAACCATCGTACTCCTGCCCTACCACCTGCTGAATGATCACGGCCATAGAATCTTCCCTCCCCTTTTCGGCTATCTTGGAAAAAGCACGAGGACCTTCATACCAGGTAGAAGCATAAACTAGTTTTATTGCCTGTTCCAGATTCTGACAGCGCACAGAAAGATCGGGGTGATTGTTGGGCAGGAAAAAGGTGGAATAGAGACCTGCATAAGGTTTAAACTGAGCATCTTCAAGAAGGCTTGAGGAACGAACGGACAGAGGAAAAGTTACCCGAGAAAGAAAGGCTCGCAGATCTTCCCTCAACCAATCAGGGAGTTCGGCTGCAAGAAAACGATTGCCAATGGCCTCATCATCCTCTTCCATGAAAGAAAAATTATTTGTCCTGATGAAGTCATCAAAACCATCTGCAGTCAGGACACAGGTCTTGGGCAGACTTACATTATTCTCTGCCAAGGTCTGGTGGGATCCTCGCGCCTGCTGAAGCTGCATCCACATGAAAGCCAAACCACGTGCCTTACCTCCCATGGACCCGTCCCCAATCTTTACGAAGTCCATGATCTCAGGGTCATAATGTTTACGGGAAAACTTGACGACAACCCCCTGTTGCCTCAATTTGCGCAAGGAATGAAGCTTGAAGACGATATCCTCACGCATATCGGAACAACTTTTGATCCCGCCAATATGATCACGGTGAAGACGGGTTGCCAGGGCCACCTCGGCCCGAGCCATAACCCAGTTGGAAAAATGATTATGCCGCGCATGATAGCGAAGGGACTCATCCGGAATAGTCTGAATCTTTTTCTCGAACTCAGACAAATTAGATGCATGATCAATGGCTGTACCATCCGGCAGGCGAAAAACAAAATCTCCAAATCCGAGGTAATTGAGAAAAAAGGAATGGATCTCTTCTTTGACACGAGGTGAATTCTTATCAAGAAAGACCGCAGGAATGTTCTCAGCCAGCTCCCTGTTTTCTGGCTCGGATGATAACATCAACAGGGGCAAATCCGGTACATCTTCCCGTACGGTCTCCATGAACCGCACCCCTGCCTCAGAATCCATTTTCCCCTGTCTTGGAAAGCGCACATCGGATATTATGCCAAAAACAAAGGGTTTATAGGCTTGATACAGGGTCATAGCCTCTTCATAATTAATGGCGCAGAGGATCTTTGGCCGAGCGCGCATACGCAATAATCGATGTCTTTCATTAAGGCTCTCATCAAGAACACCCTGAGTCTGGCGTACGACCTCGTGATAAATGAGAGGAAGAAAAAAAGATCTGTAAACAGGGGAATCTTCCACCAGGATGATCACCCTGACCATGGCTCGTGCGGTATCGGCATCTACATTGACATGGTCTTCAAAATTCTTAATCACCGCCAGCAGGAGATCGGCCTCACAGCACCAGAGAAAGATATTGTCGATAGACTGACAGTCAACATTCTTTGGGAGAGGATAAATACCTTGCAGGCTGTGGGAGATGAGTACCACCTGTTGAGTAGGACGGATATTCTTGATTGCAGGCCCCAGAGTAAAGGCATCCATACCACCGACATTGGGCATGGTTATCACCAGGTCAAAGGATCGGCGTCGCAGAACCTCCAGAGCCTCGCGTCCGGAGGAGACCAGGGTCAAACGGGGAGCACCAGTCAGATTCAACCCCTGGTATTCATTAACAATCCGAGTGGCAAGGGAACCATCCTCTTCCATAATGAAGGCGTCATAAGGACTGGAGACAAGGAGAATTTCCCCCACTTTAAAGGGCATGAGCTCATGAAAGATCTTAAAATGGGGATCAAAATCAGAGATCATTCTTCCAGAATCAAGCCGCATACAGAGTGTTCCCCCTTCGGATTCTTGCATTAACAGGTCGCCCCAAGCCCCCCTGTGCCAAAACAATCAATCTCACACAACCAATATATCACATATACACTCTATGGGAACACTCCTTTTAGCCGGAATCTCTCAAAAATCCTTGGCGTAAAGTACAAAAGATAAAATGATTTCCGAAACAGATATGTAAAAAAACTTCACAGCAGGCTATACGGAGAGTTGCACCAAGGACCAGCCCCTATCCCATGCGGAGACTCTATTGTCAACCGACCCCATGGAGCGCATCTGGAGTATAGAAGAAGATCAGCTTGTTGGTAACATGGGAAGGTATTTGGCCAAGAAAACACCAAATTGCAAGGCCATCTTTATTCCCAACGGAGAACATTTGTGGGTAATGGAGAATATGAAAGAGGTGGTATCAAATTTAGTTCCGCCCAATGAATTAAATGATAAAGGCACCAAACCAACCTAACAATTTCAAGGGAAAAGATATCGGAATGCCGAATGCTGATACCAACTGCGGAATACCAGAAAAACGCCCTTTGACAGAAGCCAAAAAGAGAGAGAGAAATACTAGTATAACAGCCTGTGCCTGATGAACTTCGGCATATGAGAGCTGATCGAAGCCATGAAGAAGGTTATCAACACCACTGTCGCCGTCCCTGGCAAGAGCCCATGGTAAGCGGCACCGAGTACTATAAGCTTGATAAAGATGCTCACACCGGACGACTCCCGGTAAAACTGTCTGTGCCTCATTCCCTCGGTCACCATGAGCGCCCCCCCGCTTATGACCACAATAGCAAAATACAACGCCGGGGGACTGCCTATCTCGTCCAGCAGAAAAGAAGCTAGAAAAACTGCCGCACCTACCTGATGCACTGCTCTGATAACAATTGAGAGAGTCAGCACCCAGAAAGGGCGGTTACCAATTCTTCCCTGCCTACTCTGGTCACACTCTGCCACTTTCTCCACTTCGATCATTCTTCCCCCCTGAATTTCCAATTCCAAGAGAAACATTACACTTCTATTGGAAAGTATTTCCCATCGAATTTTCTCATCATCCTTACCAACATCCAGCATATTTTTCTATTCAGGATGAATAATTGTATCAGAAAAGCGATAGAACTAATTAGAAAAGACGGAAAAAAGAATAAAACGTCAGCAAAATACGACATGAAAAATCGATAATGCAATTGACATCTGAGAACGTTTGTTAAATTTGACTACAGATGCCCCATAAAAAACATCCTTGTAAACCATTTCCAGAAGTTGAACAATGTTACCACCCTCTGTGAATCATAGGCGTTCAGGAATACCCTCAAGCCCCCGGCCTTCTCTCTTTTCTTGACATTACAAACCGTTAATCCTTTAGATACTATAGAGCACACACCCGGCGTGCTAAAAACTTGTAACCAGATCTTATTACGATGAACCTTCAGTTATCTATATTTTCTTAAACTTGTTATTGCCTAAAGAAACAATTGTTTTTACAACCATTCCCACAAGTGATTTAATGGTTGGATACATGCAATTTCGTTATTAAAATTATAGAGGGAATCATGAAGCAATCTTTATCCATTCTAATCGTAGCAACAGTTTTACTGTTTGCAGTGTCTGCAATGGCACAATCCGAGGTAGTTCTCGTTCCGGAAATCTCATTGCTTCTCAATGCTAATAAAGATTGCAATGGAGATAAAGATGGTACGGCATATTTGGACATGTGTGGTAACTGTGTAGGTGGCAATACTGGTGATTCTTCATGTTACGAAGAGGTAACTTCTTTAACTGGTAGAGTCTGGCTTGACCGTAACCTTGGCGCTTCCCAGGTGGCAACAAGTTCAGATGATCCGTTAGCCTATGGCGATCTGTACCAGTGGGGCAGATTAACAGATGGTCACGAGAGTCGGACAAGTCAACCAACTTCTACTGATCCAAGTTTTATTAGTTCTATTGATGTTCCTGAGCATGGTGATTTCATCACGACAGTTACCGATCCCTGGGATTGGCGAGTCCCGCAAAACCATAACTTGTGGCAGGGCGTTTCCGGTACCAACAACCCATGTCCTGCCGGTTTCAGATTGCCGACAGCGGCGGAATGGGAGACAGAACGACTGTCCTGGGCCCCTAACAACAACGCAGCAGGGGCGTTCGCCTCTCCATTGAAGCTCGTTGTTTCCGGCTACCGTGGCAGCCAAGGGGTGTTCGGTAGCTTAGGCAACGTCGGCTACTACTGGTCGAGTACGGTGATTGGCAGCCACGCCCGCATCCTAACCGTTAGCAGCAGCAGTGCCAGCGGCATGTCCTCCTATAACTACCGTGCGTACGGCCAGACTGTCCGTTGTCTTAAGAATTAGGCTACTTTGCATTTCTTTGACCATTGTGTCACCTTGACGGGATAGTCGCGCAGAGGTCGATCAATATTTGAAGACGATGAGTAATCGTGGCAGAATTGACCAATGTATTATCAATATTGCCAGTGGCAAGGTTGAATAGTTGACAATTAATGAGAATTGTACCTTCTCTGCGACAAGGTCAAATTTGTGCTAAACAAGAATCCCAAAAGTCATTGAAAGATAAATGCTTGAGCTTCGACCTGCCATTCTCAAGCACTTTCCTCTCTATGCAAACTTGAACTTGCTACTAATCTTCGATTTCGGGAGTCAAAACATCTCCTTCCTCAAAACTTTTGATCGATCCTGCGGTGTTCAGGGCATGTTAACTTCCTGTATGTCTGGAAAAAGTAAACCTTACCCCTGCCAATACTATTTGACTTTCCTCCTCCTCATATCATAGACTGCGAGAAGATTGTATCAAATCTTGTTTCGATACATCTTCAGTTCTAAATATTTTCTCAAACTTGATATTTCCATTGGTAACTTATCATGTTTGATTTTCGGGACTGAAAATGATTTATGAATAAAAGCTTTAGTGTAACCGATATTGTTGGAACCAGTGATTCGGTTACATTCGATATTGAGGTGGAAGAATCTACGGTAGGCACATTGCCAGCTATCTACTTCTTTCTGAAGCAGCCGATTTAACGGACAAAAAGCCCAACGAATCATTTATTCAAAACAAAGGGATTCACTACAATGTCGAGGTGAAAAATGGCAGATCTAAAAGAGCTTTTCGCTACACACGTGTCATTAGTCCTTGAAGATAGTGAGGTAGAAATACTTACCGCTATTGCAGAGTTTGGAAACTATGAAAAAGGGGAAGTGCTGTTCGAGGCAGATGACCCTGGTGATTCCGTCTACATGATCAGCTCTGGTGCTGTGGATCTATATACTATTGTCAACAGCGATATAGAACAAACTTTGTTGAGTGTGAGAGAAGGAGGTTTTATTGGGATTATGGCGTTAATTGATGATGGTGCTCGTGATATCAATGCTCGCGTGAGTGAAAAGGCAGACCTCTATAAATTTGAAAAAGACAATCTCTCGCATATCATCTCAGATGGGGGGAAATTAGGTTTAAAGTTACTAAGATTGATAGCAGATATTGCCAGTACAAGGACGCGCATTGTCTTAAATAGTTTACGTCAAAACCTTGAGTGGACAATGCAGGTTTCAGGACTTGCTGCCCTTGATATAAGCCAGCTCATCATTGATCACGTCAAGATCAAGATAGAAATGATGAATGGTAAAAATATTACCGGAACTATAATGAAAGCCGAAGAGCATCCCCAAGGGTATGAACTTTTTATTAAGACGAGTGATGGTGCGCTTCACTTCATTCCCTATCATGCGATTGCTTCAGCATCTTTTCCCCTTGGTGATATCGACAATGATAGTGGCAGAATCAAAGGAATGTGAGGTGTGCAATGGCTAAAATAGATCAACTTCTCAAATTCATGGTAAAAGCTGGTGCCTCCGATCTACATCTTAGTTCCAACAGCCTGCCCAAACTAAGAATTGATGGGGATATGCGTTCCGTTACAGGTGAAAAATCTGTTAAACTGACTGCTGTGCAGGTGCATGGGTTTCTGGAAGAGATAGTTCCCGATCGTAATCAAAAGGAATTTGCCGACACACGGGATACGGATTTTGCTTATGAAATAAATAGGTTAGGCCGATTCAGGGTAAACGTTTTTAATGATTTGAACGGGATCGGGGCAGTTTTTCGTTATATCCCCCAGAAAATTATGAGCTTGGAAGATCTCAATATGCCGTCGGTTTTTAAAGAGTTCTGCGCATTGAGTAAGGGCCTCGTACTGGTTACAGGGCCTACGGGCAGCGGTAAGTCAACAACGCTGGCGGCAATGGTCGATTATGTAAATAGGCAGAGACAGGATCATATAGTAACTATTGAGGATCCAGTAGAATTTGTCCATCAGAACAACAAATGTCTTATAAACCAACGTGAGGTTCAAACACATACCGATAGCTTTCAAAAGGCATTGAGGGCAGCATTGCGGCAGGATCCAGACATCATTCTGGTTGGTGAATTGCGAGATCTGGAAACAACTGCAATAGCCATTGAAACCGCCGAAACTGGTCATCTGGTCTTTGGAACGCTTCATACATCGACCGCTGCCAGCACCATCGATAGAATTGTCGATCAATTCCCCGCTGAAGGGCAGGCCCAAATACGTACCATGCTGGCTTCATCCTTAAAAGGGGTCGTCTGCCAAAATTTATTGAAGAAAATAGATAAAGGCCGTGTTGCTGCCATGGAGATTCTGGTTGTCAATGCCGCCATTTCCAACAACATCCGAGAAGGTAAGACCCACCAGATTCCAAGTGCAATTCAAACAGGAAAACGACTCGGGATGCAACTTCTCAACTCACACCTTATTGAGTTAGTTCAACAGAAGATAGTTGCCCCTGATGAGGCGTATCTCAAGGCCGTTGACAAGGACGATATCACTGCCAAGTTGCGCTCTGCTGGTTTTGCCATACAGGTTGAGTAAAGTCAGGTTCTCAAGAACAGCCTGGAAAATCAAACAATAAGAAGTTAGAAGATCTCCATTGCCAATCGCCGTAACAATACTTTATCTTGTGTATTGAGATTATTCCTATTCATCTTCGATTTCGGGAGTCAAGACATCTCCTTTCTCAAAACTTTTGATCGATCCTGCGGTGTTCAGGAAGCATGTTAACTTCCTGTATGTCTGGAAAAAGTGAACCTTACCCCTGCCAATACTATTTGACTTTCCTCCTCCTCATATCATATGACTGCGAGAAGGTTGTATCAAATCTTATTACGATAAATCTTCAGTTTTCCCTTTACTCATTAAGTTGAGATTGCATTGGCAAGATCTCAGATTCAACTTGTTTACAAACAAATCAATCTGTCTCTCTTTATTTTCACCTACCACAAGGTAGGTGTCGTAATGTATAATAATAATTGTTTAGAATTTGTATATAAGCGGCAATCTTTATTCTCTTTTGGGTAAATACCCCGCTGCTTGCAGCGTTAATATGGTCAACAATAATTGTTGAGATCCCCCGTGGCTTGTCGCGGGGAGTTCCATTTAACAAAAACGTACCGGAGGTAGAAAAATGAGCATTAGAAATAATCTGCTAAAAGTGTTTTTTCTGTCCTTGGCGATGATGTCATTGCCGGGCGGGGCGATCGCATCGGACATCGGGAGTCCCAACCTTGAGGTTATCAAAGGACTTTACCCCGGCAATGCCTATTCGCCTTATGCCAAGCGATTATTTCCCAGCCGGGTGTACTGGGGCGAGACACACCTGCACACTGGGCTGTCGCTCGATGCTGGCTTGTTCGGCTGCACTCTTGGCCCCGAGGACGCCTACCGCTTAGCGCGCGGTGAAGAAATTATAGCATCGAGCGGCCAGCCGATCAAGCTGAGCCGTCCTCTCGACTGGCTGGCGGTCACTGACCATTCCGACATAATGGGCGTCGCGACTGATATCCAGAATGGAGCGCCTAATATTATGGCTATTCCAAAGGGTAAGGAATGGGCTGAAGGTTTTGCAAAGGGCGGTGAGGCTGCGGCCAAAGCCGCGTTCGACCTGATTTCCCATTTTTCCCAGAATAAGATTCCCGAGGAGATTCTCAAACAATACTCTCCCGGTTCTCCGATCTACAACAAGGTCTGGGAAAGGATCATTAAGGCAGGAGATCATTTCAACGACCCGGGCCACTTCACGGCCCTGATCGGTTTTGAGTGGACCTCGGTCCCCAAAGGCTTCAACCTGCATCGTAATGTAATCCTGCGAGACGACGGGATTCGGGCGCGACAGGTGGTTCCGTTGACCACTCAGCCGCCCATAGGCACTACGGACCCGCTGGATCTCTATCAGTGGCTGGCTGACTACGAAAACAAAACTGGTGGCCAGGCCTTTGCTTTGGCCCATAACGGCAACATGTCCAACGGATGGATGTTCCCTACGGTGGAAACCTATGCCGGCGGCAAGGTTGACAAGAACTATGTAGAGCAGCGCGCCAAGTGGGAACCGCTCTACGAGGTGACCCAGATAAAAGGTGACGGAGAGGCACACCCGTACCTGTCGCCCACCGATGAATTTGCCGACTACGAGACCTGGGAAGTGGGCAACCTCGACATCACGGAACTCAAGAAGCCGGAAATGCTGAAACGGGAATACGCGCGCGAGGCGCTGAAGATTGGCCTTGCCCTCGAGACGAAGCTTGGCACAAACCCTTACAAGTTCGGCATGGTAGGTGCAACAGACAGCCATACCGGTCTGACAACAGCTGAGGAGGAGAACTTTTTCGGAAAATCCACCAGCACCGAACCTTCCGCAACACGAATATCGCATCCCTTTGTAGAAACAAAACTCGGCAGTTATCCGGGATATTCGTTAGCTGCTTCCGGCTACCAGGCAGTATGGGCCATGGAGAATACCCGCGAGGCGATCTTCGACGCCATGAAACGCAAGGAGACCTATGCCACCACCGGACCACGCATGCTGGTACGTTTTTTCGGCGGCTGGGAGTTCGACGACAATGACCTGCGCAGCCGCACCCCGGCCTTCATCGGCTACGAGAAGGGCGTGCCAATGGGCGGTGATCTTACCAAGGCCCCGAAAGGCAAGGCAGCGTCTTTCATGGTCTTTGCGCTGCGTGATCCGATCGGAGCAAATCTCGACCGTGTTCAGATCATCAAGGGTTGGCTCGACAAGGACGGCGAGACCCACGAGAAGATCTACGACGTGGCTGTTTCTGATGGCCGAACAATTGGAGCAAACGGACGCTGCAAGACGCCGGTAGGCAATACCGTAGACCTGGAGGCCGCGAACTGGACAAACACCATCGGCGCTTCTGAGCTCGCCACGGTCTGGACCGATCCTGATTTCGATCCGAATGTAAAGGCCTTCTACTACACCCGGATTCTTGAGATTCCGACACCACGCTGGGTGTTATATGACAAGGTTCGCCTGGGTGTGAAAATTCCGAAGGAGGCAAAACTGACCCACCAGGAGCGGGCCTACTCATCTCCGATCTGGTACACACCATAGGAGTTAATTGTAACCAATGAAATCCTTATTGCGTGAGCCCCTGATTCATTTTCTGTGCATCGGTGCAGCGCTTTTTCTTCTCTTCGAGTTGTTTGACGATCCGGCAGGTCCGCAATCCAGCCGGATCGTCATTACAGATGGTCAGATTGAGTTCCTGAAAGCAAGTTATGCCCGGTCCCGGCAGCGCCCACCAACCGAGCAGGAACTACAGGGACTCATCGACAGCTACGTGCGCGAAGAGATCTTCTACCGTGAAGCACTGGCCCTGGGCCTGGACAAAGATGACACGATTATCCGCAAACGTTTGAACCAGAAACTGGAGCTTATGAGCGATGATATCGCCGGGATTACAATTCCTTCTGGTGAACAACTCCAGGAGTTTTTGGAGACCCATGCAGAGAGTTTCAGAACCGAACCGCAGGTAGCGTTCCGCCATGTTTTTATTGATGTCGCTCAACGTGGTTACCAGGCAGACGATGAGGCTTCCAAACTACTTGCAGTATTGTCCGATGAAAAGAGCAACTCAGATCCGGTTACTCTGGGTGACAGACTGATGCTGCCGAAAACGTACATTCTTACCCCTGTCGGTGAAATTGCAAAGATGTTTGGCAAGCCATTCAGCCTTGAACTTATCAACAGCAAACCCGGCCAATGGACCGGTCCGGTTCAGTCAGGCTACGGTCTACACCTGATCCTGGTAACCGAGCATGTAGAAGGCAAACTGCCGCAGTTGGATGAAATCCGGGAGACTGTTGAATGGGAATGGTCTGCTGCTCACAGGAAAGAACTTAAAGAAAACATTTACAAGGAGATTCGCGAAAAATACACCATCGAGTTTGAACAACCGACAAGCAATGCAGGGAACTTTCAGGCGGTATCAGCAGCACAGGCAGCACAGGAGAAACAGCAATGATGCGTTTGGCCTGGTTTCTTGTTTCTTTACTGTTGATTGCCTGCTCTATAGTGCCAGCCCTCGCCCACGAATCCCAACCTGGAACGCTGGAAATACAACAAATGGCTGCGGACAGGTACGATGTCACCTGGAAAGCACCAATCTATTACGGTAAACCACATCCCGCCCGTTTGCAGTTGCCGGAAAACTGGAAGGACATTGTCCGGCCAACCGAACGGCGCATGGCTAACTCGATCATTTTTCGCTGGGTTGTTGACGTTGGCCCAGAAAGTATAGAGGGAGAAGTTCTCCGCTTCCCCGGTCTAGAATCCACCATAACAGATGTATATGTACGATTGACCCGACTTGATTCCACCATGATGACAGCGGTTGTCCGGCCGACCAAACCTTTTGTCGAATTGCGTGGTGAACGATCTTGGCATGCCACGGCTGCAGAATATATCGGTCTTGGTTTTTACCACATCTTGCTTGGAGTCGATCATCTCCTCTTCGTATTGGGCCTGCTGCTCATCGTGCAGGGCAGGATGATGCTGATCAAGACTATCACTTCTTTTACCGTTGCCCACAGCATTACCCTCGCCATTGCCACCCTCGGCTTTGCCAGTATACCTCTGCCGCCACTTAATGCCGCCGTGGCACTCAGCATTCTTTTCCTGGGACCGGAGATCGTCCGCTCCTGGCGGAGTGAAACAAGCCTCACCATCAGCTATCCCTGGATCGTTGCCTTTGTGTTCGGCCTTCTCCACGGCTTTGGTTTTGCCAGTGGACTTTCCACAACCGGAATGCCCAAGGCTGAACTGCCCTGGGCCCTGCTCTGCTTTAATATCGGTGTCGAACTGGGACAACTGGCCTTTGTCTTCATCGCTCTGGCCCTTGCATGGTCGTTCAGGACTTTGGAGATTCGTTGGCCTCGTTGGGCACTGGCAATGCCTGGTTATACAGTGGGGAGCCTGGGTGCATACTGGACCATCCAGCGGACAGTTATTCTCATCGGAGGCCTTTTGAAATGAAAAAGGAATTGAGATATCTGAATTCGCTTGTCTGGTTACTCGTGTTGGCAGGATATTTTTTCTTCACACCGTCTGCCCATGCCCATGTTCAACAGGGCCAGGCTGTCAGTTTTTTGACCGGCATTGAGCATCCCTGGTCAGGCCTTGACCATGTTCTGGCAATGATCGCCGTTGGTCTCTGGGGTGCACAACTTGGCAACCCTGCCATCTGGATTCTGCCGATAACCTTTCCCCTGGTAATGTCCTTTGGCGCCATGATGGGACTAATCGGCATACCGCTGCCAGGTATCGAGATTGGTATAGCAGTCTCGGCGATTGTGCTGGGGATAATGATCCTGGGCGAAGTACGTCTGAAATTGATCGTGGCGGCAATCATAGTCGGCTGTTTTGCTATTTTTCACGGCCATGCCCATGGCACTGAACTGCCCGCTGGGCAGAGCGGGCTTCTCTACAGCATGGGATTTGTCATCGCTACGGGATGTTTGCACGCTGTTGGTATCGGTATCGGCCTGATCCACCGCTGGCCTATAGGTAAACTTGCGCTACGTGGTTCTGGAGGATTGATAGCGGCAATGGGCATTTTTTTTCTATGGCAGGCGGTAGTATGAAAACACATAAAGCATTAACAGCAGGTTTATTCTCCGGTGTAGCTGCTGCGATGGTATTCCTCATGCCCAATGTCGCTGCAGCCCACCTGGTGACAACAGGCATGGGCCCTGTCTATGACGGTATCGGGCATTTACTGCTGACACCCGAGGACCTGGTACCGGCAGTGGCAGTTGCCCTGTATGCAGGTCTACGTGGAAAAGCTCTTGGGCGGCGTGCCCTTTTCTTTTTCCCGCTTGCCTGGCTGGCAGGAGGTTTTGCAGGACTTATGACAACCGGAACTCCCGCCTTTCCTTTGCCAGTGCTCTCGTTTCTCCTCCTGGGAAGTCTTATAGCGGCTGACTTAAACCTTCCAGACAATATTGTCAGCACACTAGTTATAGCTATCGGCATCACCCACGGTTTTTATAATGGTACAGCCATGGAAGGTAGGCCGGGGATTTCGGGATTGTTCGGTATTACTGCTACATTGTTTGTCATGGTCGCCATTGCCTCTGCCTTTGTTGTTTCTCTCCAGGCTGCCTGGACAAGAGTGGCGGTCAGAGTCACCGGCAGCTGGATAGCGGCCGTGGGGCTACTTATGCTTGGCTGGCTGGCAAAAGGAGCCGGTTAAGCTAAGTGTTAAAATTGCCACTTCAAATCTCAACGAAATAACAATTCCTCTCAAGTTGAGGTTGTCTGCGACAGGATCAGATTTGTGCTGAACACGGATTCCAAAAGTCATAGCAGGAAGTCATTGCAGGACAAGCATTTAATATTTTCCCTGCTATTCCATATAGTTGGCCGACTCCCACCAAGTTAAGATACCCACCCATCGCCGCTTTAAGTATCCGATTCAGAAAATAAAAAATTTCCTCTATATCATACTTGATCTCACCTTTTCTCCAAAACCATCAGATCAAGAATAACCTACTGTTACTCAGGCTCTTATCCTGGATAACCAACGCGGGCATATATTCCTATTCAATTTTTTTCCTGATCCAGCAATTCTCTTACAACTCTTACAAGGTTATCCATCATCAAAGGTTTCGGAACATACCTGCTAATGCCAAGAGCCAGAGCTTTTTCTTTGTAGATTGTTTCGCTGTAACCGCTGCAGAGTATTATTGATAAATCGGGGCGAATTTCTTTGATTTTCTGAGTGAGCTGTAGGCCGTTCAGGTAGGGCATGGACATATCGGTAATGACAAGGTCATAATCGTTCGGATGTTTTTCAAAATCTTGCATCGCCAACAGAGAATCCGTAAAAGTAGCTATTTTATAACCGTATAGCCTAAGAACTTCAGATGCAAGATTGACTATGATTTCCTCATCGTCAACAAACATAATTCGTTCATTGCCGCCACAGACCGGTTCTTCATCTACTTGTGTCAAGTAATCAACCGACCTCGCATTAACCACAGGTAAATATACATGAAAAGACGTACCTTGACCGGGTTCACTGTAGACATTTATATATCCATTGCACCCCATAACGATTCCATGGACAACTGCAAGACCAAGTCCGGTCCCCTTGCCTAGTTCTTTGGTAGTGAAATAGGGTTCGAAAATTTTTTCCTTTGTTTCCTTATCCATACCACATCCAGTATCACTTACCTCAAGGCAGATATATTTCCCCGGCATAATTTTCAATTCAGAAATCATGCCACTATCATCAATGGTAACCTCCTGCAATGAAATTCCCAATATACCACCTGATTCCATCATGGCATGGTAAGCGTTTGTGGCAAGATTCATTATAATCTGGTGAATCTGAGTCGGATCAGCCAGGACATTTGCATCGCTGTTAATATTCCGCTTCAGTTCAATTGAACTCGGGATTGACGAACGCAGAAGTTTTAGAGCTTCTTTTATAATGAGAGATACCTGCAGAGGTCTTTTGGCATATTCAGTCTGGCGACTGAAGGTAAGGATCTGACCAACAAGATCTGTTGCCCTCTCAGTAGCGCAATGGATCTGTTTCAGGTCATCACTGATCTCCGCATCATCACCTACTCGCCTCATGGCTAACTGGCAATACCCGTAAATTGCCGTCAGAATATTATTGAAGTCATGGGCAATTCCACCTGCCAAAGTACCAATGGCTTCCATTTTCTGGGCTTGTTGCAGTTTAATTTCAAGCTCTTTTTTCTCAGTAATATCTTTGGCGATATGAACAACATGAGTAAACTCACCGTGTTCATCAAGAACAGGCGATGTGGTTATCAAAAAGTTTTTCCCGAGATTCCGGTGTTCAATCTCAGAGGAGCTTACCTGACAGCTGCTTATTGTATCAATACCAGGACAGCCATCGCAGGCCGACAATCTGTCATTAAACACTTCATAACAAAATTTGCCTATTAAGGTACCAGGTTCCGCATTAAGTATTTTATACGCTGCCTGATTTGCCTTGATAATCTGGAGTTTACTGTTCATGATAGTAACAATATCACCAATGCTGTCAAAAGTCCTTTCCCACTCCTTTTTGCTTTTAGAGAGCTGTCGTTCTGCTTGTTTTCGTTCATCAACCTCCATACCGAGTTTGGCAACCGTTTTTTTCAACCTGGAACGAGAACTCTCAAGCTTACCAATTAATTTACCAAAACTGAGACAAAGGACGACCAGTGAAACCGCCAACAAAAAGCAGGAAAAAGTAACTGACCGAAAAACAAAAGTCTTTTTTGCTAAAAGCATCTCAGTGAGATCCTGCATCACAACAAAACCACCTATTGATTTACCCTGAAAATCATGAAACACCGGATAGGCATGCAAAAGATATGAATTTCCATCAATGGTCACTGGTTGGTTATCACCTATAATATCAAGATCAAGAGATAGTTGTTGAAAAAAAGGGTCATTATGACTGGTTAAGATGTATTCCCCAAAGGAAAGAGATTCATCTTGCAGAAAGTTGGTCACCTTTTGCCACCTATCCGCCACAAAAAAGGTGGCCAGATGGCCAGAAAGCTGTTTGCGCAAGGATTCCAAAATACTACGCACATCAAATCCTAACTCAACTACACCGATATAGGAGCCTTGATAAAAAACAGGCTGAATAATCCGGTAAAAGGCACCATGAACGCCGATTTCGTAACATGTTAAAGGAGTTTTGGTTTTATGGACATGTTGCACCGCAGGTCGAATTTTTCTTAGATCGTCACCAAATTTCTCCGGTTTGTGCATACGTAGAAAAGAGCTACCATCCGGATAATGAAAATGCATCACATGCAGATGTTTATTTTCACGTTTCAATTCCTCATAGAGCGGAAGGGTAAGACGATAAAGTGAATCACGATCTTGGGCAGCCAATGCCCTAAGAATCTCTTCATTGGTATTTAAAAGGGTAACGAGCCGTTGTTCATACGGCATGAAAGAATAAAGGGTTATATCCTTAACGACAGAATATATGGACTTTTCTTTTTCAAGAATAACCTGATCAATTGTCCTGTTATGGAGTTTGATGCCTTCATAACAAAAAAGAACAGCAAGAGATGTAACAACAAGCATGACAACTATAATCGCTTTACTTTTCTCGCTTCCGGGGAAAAATTTAGACAGATGCATATTACAGATGACAATTAATTGGTTTTTTAGATCATCATTTTGAGAGATAAGGCCAATTGCTCACTCACGCAATTTATACCCACCCAACATTTCAACTCAACTTTCGAGAGTAGTCCCCCGAACATACTTCAGGTGTAACCCTACGAATATATATATTTTTTCACAAAATCAAAACAAAAACAGTGAGCATAACAGGAGACATACAGCTCACTGAAGAATGCAAGATACCAGATTTTTACATTTTTGAAAGCAGATTACAAATACTAGACCAATATCCCACCAAAAAAGATGAACGACATAGAATTGTTTATCTTTCTCAAATTGTAAACAATTTCCGCAATTACAAAACCGTGCTTACTCCAATTTTTGCCTAACTATACAATGATACTAGAATCCACCGAATAACAATAAAGGGAAGCACAACAGGTATTGGCGCAGCTCACAGGGCATACCTATATTGCTGCAGAGAAGACAAAACAAGGAAACCGAACAAGAGAAGAAAGCGATTTTTGATCATCTGGCCGCCTAAGAAATCCGCAGGTAGCAAGATAGGCTAAGCAATTCAAAACAATGCTTACTCTGCAACTCATACAGGGCAATAAGGGGCATCAGTCAGGAGCCCCTTGCCTTCCCCGAACATGAAAAACAGTATCTTTTTAGAATGCTTATTAAGAAAATACCAAAGAGAACATGCTTCGTTTTTACTTGGGCTCCAGGGCCTCAACAATCTTTTCCGCTACCTTATACCCAGGTAGCACCCGGCCGTCAGGCATAATGAAGGTGGGAGTGGAGCTAATATGTAATTCCTTGGCAAGAACAATATTTTTATCCACCAGATCACTATCACAATCGGGAGCAGGCAACTTCTTTCCGGCCAGACTGTCGGCCAGTAAGAAAAGGGCCAGCTCATTTGACTTCTCAGTCCTGGCACAAACTATGGCTCTGGCCTTATCATAGGCTGCAGGATGCATGGCCAAGGGAAACATCTTAATATAGAAGGCAATATCATCATACTGCGCCACAACCTTTTCCATCTCCGGATGAAGTTTACGGCAATAGGTACATTGCGGATCATCAAAGACAATGATTTTCCGCGCTGCTGCCGGGTTGCCGATGATAACTGCATCATGCAGAGGGATTCGGGTAACATCCACCCTGTTCATATTGATAAAGCTCTGCTGGGTCAGGTTTTCGCCGCTGACCAGTTTGACAATGCTTCCACTGATCAAATATTGTTTTGAGAAATCAATGTAAAGAGGCACCTTCCTACCTTGATAGATCGCCTCAACATCCCAAAGACCGGGAACCTGACTGAGTTTGACATCAATAACCTCGCTCACCTTGTCTTGCAGCAGAATGGCTGCCTCTTTCTTATTCAAGGTGTGACAGTCCCGACAAGAACCGGCCCCACAACCTTCAGCCTGAAAAGCCAGGACCGGTGACGACAGAAGAAAAATGAAAAGAAAAAGAAATAAATTTATTTGAATCATAACACCACCAAGAATTCGAAAGATGTCTCTGCCTTGCCCTCTCCTGTACCGCGATATACAAGGTACCCTTTAGGTTTAACCAAAATACTCCTACCCTGGATCCAGTTATGCCTATTCACCACTTTATCTTGGAGCTCCAGGAACAACCGCCACTCCTAAAGGGCAGGGATTTCTCACTGGTCACAGCGAACATGCCAACACCACTGCAGCCACAGCCATCATCATTTTCCTCAATAAAATTAAGCTTAATAGCTCCACAAAGAACGCAAAGCTCCTTATCAACCACAAAACTGACACCATCATGTTCAAAGACATTGTCGTTTTCCCGGGCTTCATCCATGGCAAGCCAAAGGCCTGGCCCGGCGCAGGTCTCAGACCTCACAGCAATCCGAACGACTGAGTCCATCTTTTGCTCACTCAGAAAATGCTTGAGATTGACAAGTGCAGAATCTGTGATTTCAAACATGATTGCACCCTCCTGTTAAAATAGTTTGTCTTGTGCATTATTTATCTACCCCACCGGGATATGCTATGCCTTGGCGAACTTGGCGGCACAAGGCCGGCACTAATAAAACGCAAGGTGACGCACACAAAACAAATCAGACAGTTCTCTGCCTGTCTAATACCGTAAGTAACAAGGATACCCCGCCCTGATTCAGGCCGGAAGGATCAGGAGGGAGGAGAGACCATCACCAACATCTTTTGCCAACCCGGACCAGGATGGCTGTCATGGAGACATTCTCAGTACATATTGTTATGGTTAACGGTCAACATACAATTGCCCTTGAAACTACACAAAAACATTACAGACATTGACACATAACCTTCAATAACACAAATAGAAAATACCTATACCACCAACCCATTATACCGATTGGTTTTCTATAAGGTATCTGAATTAGTAGAATCTTCGTTGAAGAATGTAACGCAAGAAATCCCCCACAGAAACCGAGGGGACCGATTCCTCACCTAGTTACCAGGTAAGCATTTTTCATTTCATCAGGATGGAGAACATTGGGAGAATGGCATAGAAGCCCTCGCCCACACACACGATCAAACAGCGTGTCAGGCTAAGTGTCCTTTTAATGGTTCATCCGGTTTAAGCGTACTTTCCGCCAACCCATTGTTACACAAGGGATGTAGGGACGTGCAAGGTTTAGGAAGCAGCATCGTGCAAAATTTGTCACTGCAATTTATTGTAATTCTCCCCTTCCCTCCCTTTGAAAAAGGGAAGGGAAAGAAAATCCAAGTTTCCAGCTTTCCAAGCTTTGAGCGAGGGAGAATTTGCTCAATCTCAAGCCCTATTGGCCCCCAATGAAATTGGCCTGTTAAACCAAAAGTACGCTCAATCCGGAAGAACCAATCATAGGTGTTCTGGAAGAAGGTTAAGTTCTAGCTTCCCTTCAGCCTGTTGCCCTCACCACTGCCAATCCTATTTTACGACAAGCTGGGATTGCCAATACGAAACTCAGCCCTCCTCCTTGTAATAATTGACTATAACACATAACATACTACCAAACCAACTTGATGAGGAAGGGACAAGATTTATCAGGGAGAGGCCGTTATCCGTATACTAAACAGTAAGGTAGTAAAATGTTTTTTGATTACAAGCTTGATTATTGGCTTGGCAGGTTTCAGTTATTCCATGAGTCAACGACCGACCGAATCGGTTGCTATGGAATTTGTCCGTGTCAGTTATGAAAAGGACGCCCAGGCTATCGTTATCGAACTAGTGGTTCCCAACGTAGAAATCATTGAGAACCTGTCCCGTCTTGAGCTGCTGATCTCCCACGACAATAGCGAACCAACGTTTGGCATGATGCTGAACGTTGGTGACCGGTTAGATCCGATCCCTCCCGGCAACTTCGGGGTGGTCATCGATCCAGCCAGTGACGATCGGTCCATCAAGAATGTCTCAAGTGCCGCTGGTCTGCCTGGTCGGTTCGATCATCTTTCTCCCCGTGGCAACCTTCTCAAACAGAGTGCCAGGGGGGTCGTCAATGGAAATCTAGGTATCAGCATCTGGATCGCTCCGCAGGATTGGGCTCCCGGCAATTATACCATTAAGACCCGGGCGGTACAATGGAAACACCTTCCCGCTTCCTGGCAGCAATTGGCGACATTTAATTATTCAGAAAAAAATGTTAGTCAGCTCATACAGAACAGTCCCTTGGTAAAACCAGTTTTTTTCATATTGCCATGGAACAGGAATTCTAGACCGGGTGATCACATTGATTCTGCAATCCTCATACGTTACGAGAAACAGCCGCAGGATGAAGGGGTCATTGTCAAGCGCTGGGCCGGGGATACGGCCAGCAAGTATAAGTATATCGAAAAAGAAAAACGATCCCTGAAACTCAGCGACTTGCAGGGAGGGCTCATCCCTGTCGAGCCCGGTATCTATCAGCTCAAACATAGCTCCGCGTACGGGCAACCCCCGTCGGGATTTTATGGTAAGAGCAATTTTTTTGAGATAAAGGCTGAAGACGAGATTGTTGAAGTGCAGATTCCTTTGTATCCAGCTATTTAAGGAGCATATCCATGCAATATGGCCTGTTAGTGTGGCGAATTCTCGCCGTGGTTACGGCCCTGCTTCTGGCCTTTCTGATAACTTTCTTCTATGGTGCCGTGGGTTACGGCAGTGGTATTGGATGGACCTATAAAGTCGTTGTTCTGGGCTACCCCGGGACGGTGATTATGGGACTTATCTTCTGGCATCGCAGCATCCGGAGCAGTTCTGCCGCCGCTTTGTTTCGCGTTTCTGCGTGGATAATTTTTTTACTGCCACTCTTCTTGCTCATTGGCTGGACAGGCTGGGTCGCCGGTCTTGGCGATGCGTTTGTCTCCACTCTGAGTCATTTGGCTCTGGCTGCCCTACCCGCTATTCTAGTTGTTTCAGCTTATCTTATTTTCTATCATTCTATTCGTTTTGCCTGGATAAATGTCATTTTTCTGGGAAGTATCGCCGTGCTGCAGGCGGTTATCACTCGACGTGGCAGCGCTACCCTTGGCGACGCTTTCAGCAGCGTCAGTCTGGATGGTCTGATCCTCACCATCCTTATTGTAGCAGTAGCGGCGGTCATTGCACTGCTCAATTATCTGGCCATCCGTAAGGTGCCATCGTACCAAGAACCCGAGCCACGTCCATCTCGCTTTGTGCCGCTTTGGTGGGGATTAGCGTTTCTGGCGCTGTCTGTGTCCGGGCTGAGCTCTTTCGGCATAACAGCGCGTGCTGTTCAGGAAATCGGACAAGACGCTTCGCGAGACTGGAGCGACACGCTGATTGCTTATATTGAATCAGATAATTTAATCGCTCTGCGGGAACAGCTCAACGCACGGCGCTCAGGGATCTCCATTGCCCCAAAAGCATTGGTAATGGCGGTAAAGCTTGGCCGAACTGAAGCCATCATGTCAATGATCGAAGCAGGTGCGGATATCGAGGGCGAAACCATTATTGATTATGAAACTGCCCTCACCAGTGCTGCCTCAATGGGTGATACGGATATGGTGCAAACACTCCTCAAGTATGAGGCAGATCCGGATCATGGTGGCGGGGTCTACGTTCCCGAAGAAGGGCGTTATGTCTGGATCACGCCGCTCAGCGCAGCTGTGCTCTGCTCGAACACCGATACTGTTGACGTCCTGATAGCCGCAGGAGCAACACCTGATCTCGCTTTGGGAGATGGAATGACGCCTCTGATTCGGGCATCTAAGCTCGGTGACATGAAATCGGTACGTATTCTGCTGACAGCTGGAGCGGATCCGGATCTGCAGGACTCGCTGCTGGGATGGACATCACTGCATTACGCTGCCGCTAATGGACAGGGAGATGTATACAAGACTCTGCTGTCCGCTGGTGCAAATCCAGGCTTGCACGATGAGCAAGGGCGTACTGCAGAGAGATTACTGAAAGATGGCAAAAACTTACCGTAATGATAACTATGTCAGGACTACTCTATAGCACCCATAACCTCACCACCAGTATATTTCGCAAATCAGAGATGCCTGAGATCCTCAATGATATATCGACCAACGTCACCCTCCTGCTTGAAGAGGCTCTGTAAATCATGCGTAAAGTCATTCTGCTTCTACTGATTACACTACTTCTCAGCAGCCCCCCCAGCCTGCAGGCTGCGAACGATCACCCAAAACTCAGCAACGCTCAGCTACAGCAGGTTTGGAGTGAATTCAAAACCACATCTCAAAAGTGCGGGCAAAATGAAACCAAAGCACTGTTTGGAAAGCTTGATGGTATCGGCCCCAAAATGCCGGTGATTGAAAAACTTCGGCAAATGAAAGCGAAATTTGGGGGAACATCAGAATACGGTGGATACAAGTCCATTGAAACCGGCGTCATGAGATCCATTTTCAGTGCTGCAGATTCCGCCCGTACAAAGGCCTGGATAAACCTTAATGCAAAACCCGGTCAAATGCGAAAGTACTTCGGTATGGGTGATATCGGCTCGTGGGTAAACCCATCTGTAGTAGATTTTTCCATGGACGTAGACTTTACAGCCTTTGCAATTCAATCAGGGGGCAAGACTCCTACCTCATACGATACAGAATTTTCAACCGAGTTCGGCAAACTCCTTGGTCTTACACCTGGTGACTTTGATGTAGTGGTTACTACCTCTGGTAATGAAGCACGGGCCGGAGTTTTTGTTTCAAATGGTGGACAAAAATACGCAATGTCCGATATGAAGATTTCCTCCATCGAAGTAAGAAATGGTAAGATTATCTCTCACCGTGTGGATTCTGCAGAGATTACCTATCATAAGCTCATGGCGGAGATGAAAGACGATTCACGTATGTCCGTGTTTTTCGAGGATCCCGGCAATCCTGTCAATCTTAAAAACATGTCCCAAACCGAGGCGAATGCTTTTTCAAAAGCCATGGAGAAGTTTTATCCGGAGGCCCTCGACCACCTAAAGTTCACCGCCATTGACGCTTCTCCGGCTATCCAGGATTTTTCACTGCAGCTTTGGGACCATGTGATCCAGGACCAGGAACTCAGTCAGCGAACCCGCGTCAAGCGGGCCGCCAAGTATGCAGCGCGCGGATCCAAGGCACTCCGCAGAGGAATGGCGCAGCTTAGGGCTAAAGGTATTGACCCATCTAGCCTACTCACTCCGGAAATGAAACAAGTTGCCGATCTTGCCTTAAAACTCGACCAACTGCGCAGTACAAAACAGAAAGCCTACGAAGACACCCTCCAGAAACATTTTGGACGGCCTCCTGATGCTGACAAAGTTACCAAGTTTGTTGATGCCGCTGATTCCCTTTTGAAAACCCAGATGGATCTGGCTCACAAGGCGAGCATGCTGGACATCCTCTATATCAAAGGAGGAGATGAGGGAAGCAAGCGTACCAGAGCGCTTGAAGATGCACTCGAACAGTATAAGCAGATTGAAGAACAGGCTAGCAATCTAAAAAACAAGGAAATACTCGAAAAGAACCGGGCCATGATTGTCGAGGTTGAAGATCTTCTACAGAAACAGAAGGCAGGCGACCTTGAAGGCATTGGCAAGGCACTTGTGGAACTTGAGGGTATTGTTAAAACCCCTAAATCCAAACGTGCCGGACTATTAAATTTTCTGGACGCGACAGATGCAGGGAAGGTACTTGCCGATCCCTTACGCACGTTCATGGATGAGGGCAGTGCTTATTTCAAACATCAGGCGTCAACACTACCCGGCAGTACACTAAAGGGTGTCAAAGCTCTGATGGCTATTCCCGTTCAAACTGTGCAGGAAGAGATTCAGCAAAAAGGCGCTACCCTTGTTGCCTTAGATTACATGACATTAGCCTCGCAATGCCTGCAGAAATACACCGATGCCGTACACACTGATGCAAATGCAGCCATGGCCATCACCGAAGTAATCGGATTTGAGGTAATCAGCAGGAAAATCCCTTTCTTCAGTTTGATCTATGGAGGCTGGGGTGCCGCACAGGCTGGCGACATAAAGCAGATAAGCAAAATGTTCATCTACTTCCTGGCACCGCCGGCCATGATTCCTGATCTGCTTAAGGGCATTGGGGACATGACCATTTCAGCATCGCAGACCTGGATATTTGACGACCAGCTTGAATCGCTGTACCAGGCCGCAGTCTTTGAACCTGCGAGCGGCAAGGAACCCACATCATGGAACAAGATTTCCGATGCAGGCGGGAGCATCAAGTATACCTATAAATATTTTAAGAGCACAAAAGACACCTATGATGGCGCCGAAGGCCTTAAAGAATTTTTTCTGCGTGTACTGAATGGCATAGATATTGGCACTGCGTATAAAGCCGGCGGCAGTGAGATGCAAACAGGGGTGACACAGTTGAAAAATTTGATGGTCAAACCTGCTCTCCTGGCCATGACGGTTGAGGGTAAACATCTTCTATTCCACCGGGACGAGGGACTTAAACAGCAGATTGCCGCCCTGACAGAAATTGACCGCGAGCTTTCCATGTTTGAATTAAACCCTCACCCAAAATTCAAACACAGTGATAACTCCTTGAACCTTGGAATCGTCCTGAATCCGACGCGGGATTCCTTACAGGGTGAAGGTCGGCTGAAAGTCGTCGTCTCCGGTAAAAAAACCACACAGCAATCCTACATTGAAGGGCTGATCAAGAAACGTGTTGAGACCAGGGATAAGTTACTGATGCGCCTTGCCGAAGCCGCCGTGAAAACATTTGAAGCACGCAAACGTGCTGAGTTCCTTGTTAAAAGGAAAATTCTTAAGCAGACAGTTTACGAACAACTCGTAGATGCCGCAAAAGTTCTTCATGTAGAGTACAAACTTCTGGGCACCATAGAAAACAAGGTTTCCGAGCAACTGGCCGAACTGGGCGAAAAAGATAAAGGAAAAATCCAGTTCATGGTGAATAAATGGGTCAACACCTACAATCAATTGGCAACCTGGCGGAAGGAATTAATCCAACTTGGCATCTCGCTGGGTGTGAATGAAGGTTATCTCAAAGGCCCCAAGGGACCTTTAGCAAACATCCCCCCCCTTCAACTGGATCCAGACAAGGACATGAAGATGGGGCAAAAAGCAATTAAAGATTTCGGAGCTATTGCCGAGCAGAACAAAATAATGCTCAATAAAATTACCGCTGCCAATGCAGCAGACCTGGGACTTGATAAAAACGCTGTAAAACAACTCATTCGTATTCGGTTCGAAGCCATGGTCCTTGAGTACTGGTTCCGAGGGCCCGAAGGGGCGTCTAAACGCACGTGGACAGAATTCACCGACTGGCCTGAAACGGACGATGAATTCCTGACCAAGGTGAATACAACCATAGATGACGGTTGGAAAAGCTGGCTTTCTGAATACTGGCAGGACAAAGCACAGCAGCACTACACGACGCATAAATTCCAGATCATGGATTTAGCGAAGGAGTACAATCAACTCAGGAATGAAATCTGGGCAAACACCCAGCTCTCCGTTAAGCCGGCACCCTCCCCATTTATACTTCAACCGGGCGAAAAAGTTACCATGGGGTTGATTCCAACCAATGGGAAAGCATCTTTTAAATGGCATCTCAATAAAAATCCAGACGGGCTGAAAGTTATAGGTCTACAAAGCGGCACCTTTGTTCCCGGCAAAACCGTGTCCCAACTTCTGGAAATACAGGCTGGGAGCACCACTAAACCCGGTGCGTACACAATCGAGCTTCTCCTCACCCTGGTTAAGGAAAACAAGCCCCTACAAGTAAGTATTCCGGGCAAAAAAATGGTGGGTACCCGAGTCGTTAAAATACCCATCACAATCGGAGAACCTGCACTTACAACATTAACTGTCAAAGTTCTCGGCAAACTGAAAGACAAGAACACTGATACTCCAGTTACAAGGGCCGACGTTAAACTCTACCAAGGCCAACAGAGCACGACTCTGGTTGAATCCGAAGCAGGAATCTACCAGACTCACGATCTGGTGAAAGGTTCCTATAGCGTCTACGTCAGCAAGAATGGTGAGAACGTCAAAGAAAACTGGGATGTGGCAAATGAAGCCGACTCGACATTCATCATCTACCTGCCGGTCAAACAGGAAAAAGAAGAGCATGCGGTCACCCTAAGCGTCCAGGATAAATCAGATCAGTCACCCCAGGATGACGTACAGATCTCCATCACGCATCCCGACGGGAAAGTCACCCATCATAAAACTCGATCCGGAAAAGCAGAAGCCTTGCTGCCACCGGGTGCCTATATGTTCAGCCTCACAAAGGATGGCTACAAAGAACGTATTACACGCAAGAACAGTACAGGCTCCGGCATGCTTACGTTTGAGATGTCGTCGACCAAAACCATTTTTGCAAGCACACAGCAGAAGTTTCTCAAGTTTGCCATCAATCCGACATCTATCAATATGCGCAGCGGTGAGCAAAGGTCTATCTCGGCTACAGCACTCATGATGAAAGGACCAGCAGTCGTTCCGAAAAATGTCAGCACCGAGGCTACCTGGACTTCAAATAACCATAAACTAATAGCGGTCAGCGCTGGAATCATCAAAAGCCTGGGTAGCAGCGGTGTGGCAAAAGTAGAAGCCAGTTATTCCCCCGACCCGAAACTTCCACCCATGACGGCAACCTGCACGGTCCGCATTGAAGAGAGTGCACCTGATCTGCCAGGGATCAGTATCGAAGTAACACCTGACAAGCGGACGTATGAGCCCGGGGAAGCCCTAACGTTCAAAATTATATCCGGTGACTCAACGGGGCCGTGGGAATACGCCTGGAACCTGGGAGGGGCTGAACGAAAGGGACAGCAGACAACTTTTACCTTCATGGATTCGGGTAAATACACGGTTACCGCAATTGTTCGATCTACCATAGATCCGAGTAAAGAGGACGCAATTAGAAAATCGATCGAAATCGGCAGAAAGCAGCCCACCCTGAGCGGTGCAGGCATCTCCGTATCACCCGGACCGCCTTATACAGCCCCTGCGGATGTGGAAATTGAACTCAAGGGCGCCGACGGCGAATGGATACAGTGGCGAATTAATGGACAGGATGTACGAAGAGGAGAAGGCAAATGGGCATGGACCTTTAAAGAGAAAGGCACCCACACCATTAAGGCCACCTATTGGCAAACCGACCCCGTGAAGTCGTTTTCCAAAAAAATTACCATTGGCGGACAGGCTACCTCTGGCCCCATCGCCTCGCAGATTAACAAGTTTGACCATGTCCAGGAAAAAGGTGTCTTCCACGTTCGTTCCAGCTATTGGAGAGAAAAGGATACAGGGTTTGGCGAATGGACTAAATTTACTGCCTTCGACAATATCGGCGCATGCAGTAACTCTCTTGTCGCAACCGGCGACCAGACAAACGGTTATAACGCAGGGTGGGTTATCTATGTCCCCACGGGAAAAAATGCGGTTCGTTTTAAGGTATATGGATTTAATTTTGGCAATCATTCCGGACGACACAGCTATGAGGGCTCCTTTGACCTGCACAACAAAACCATCAACCCGGAAAGCCTGCAATTTACAGAAGTACATGCAAACGAAGTTATCGTTGACTGGAAAGGTACCGACGGCAGCCTGGGCCGGGTCAGGATTCACAAGTATCGCGAAGCTGCACCCGGGAAAACGGGCATGCAGGAACTAGCCTTCACCGAACCCCGAAAAGCTGTTGAAGAAGCTCCTGCCGGCTTTGAAAAGATTGCCCCTGGCATCTTTGTCTATACCGACAAGAAGACTCATCTTACTCATGTAAAGGTTGCCCCCCCCTGTGAATATGTACTGGCCAATGTCGTCCCCATATTCGGCCAAGGGAAGGACTTCGATGGAGTAATTGGCCGCAAGGGAATCTTAAAGCTTTACTCCAGCTATAAACATCATGGTGACTGGTTGATGCGACTCGATCATGGAACCTACACATTACCCTACCCTAGTCAGGCTGATGCAGAATTGTATGGCATCATGGGACTAAAGAATTACATCTGGGGCCCAGATGATAAGCCATTTCGGCCCAATCAGGCCCTAGCAGATAAAAGCCCCGTGCCCATCGCGTTAAGCAGCAGCTCCGGAGCCCCAACGACCCTCACACGACCTATTATCTCCGAAGTAGTTTTTAATTCCAGCCGCTGGCCTCTTCGTCTGCAGGATGGTATTTTACAAATCCAGGGTGAACGCACAGGCCATTACCCGTGGCACAAGGAATGGAAACAGCTTGGCACCGACGTTGAGAACTTTATAAAATTCGGCACGCGTGAAGGGCCACTGGTCGTCTTCCAGGCAAAGGACAGGTGGCATGCCATAATTCTGAATTATGCATCCGGACGAAGGGAAAAAGAATATTCATCCCATAAGGAAATTGATATCCAGCGGGGCGGAACCTATGGGGCAGTTCTCTTAATTGATGAACGCTGCTATGAATTCACCCCTAATAAAAAAATGATGGCCGAAGTGGATTGCGGTTCAGGGATGTATATAGGTAAAGGATTATAGTAATGACCAAACGGAGTTGCATATTCTTCCTTTTGGTCTTTGCGGCAGGAATAGCCTATGCGGGACCAGACTTGAAAAATATCCTGATCACGACGGCTTTCGAGGCCGAATGGGAAAGCATGGATATTTCCAAAACAACTGGTGAAAACTATTCCGGCGTCATCCTGGAAACAGAAAGCGGTCTCCTATCCATTTCCAGGTTCCAATCAACCGGTAATGCCGCGGCCCACCTGGACCAAGCAAACGGTATCCCGTCAACCTTTCAGCACCACCCTTCCAAAGACGTACAACTCAACAATATTACCTATTCCATCACCTGGCAATCCGGTGCCGATCTCTACACTGTAGCCTCCGTGGAGAATGCTGAACAAATTGCATCTATCTTTTACAGTGGACTGGCTAAAGCTGGCCTTATTGCACCGTTAGCCACCGTGAACAAGACTACAACTGAACTCCCTTCCGCAGTTGACAAGGCTCCGTCACGGAATGCAGCTATTACAGTCTTGGAGGTGAATGGGAGAACAATTAAAGTTACCATTTCCTGCAGAGGTCTTGAAACAGAACTGCTGCTCCATGGACAAATCAGGTCACTGGATACAGGGAAAATTTTGCAAGTCGTCCCAACCCTTCTTCCCCCCGACGGCAAAGCCTCTTTGGAATTTGTGAAACCGTTTGGCGATTGGTCGAAGGGTGAGTACACGGTATCAATTCTAGTCAACGAAGATGAAATAGGAACAAAAAGGTTTTCTGTACCCTAAACAAGGAGGATATAATGAAGAGCTTACCGATAGTTCTTGTGGCGTTACTGTTCACAACGGGATGTGCAACCGACACCCAGCTCACGCAACTGAAAAAGGACAACAGCGTCCTCTCCGCACAACTCAATACCGCTAACAACGATATCAACAAACTGAAACGCGAAAAAGAAACCCTTCAGCAGGAAATAGATTATCTGGATGAAGTCAAAAGCGTCCTGGGCCGTGAGAAAGAAGCACGCATTACCCAGTCTCGCGCTACCGTTTCCGAAGTGCAGGGATTCGTACGAAGTCAGGTCAAAGCACTCAGCCTTTTTTCCAAATCGGAAGGCATCCTCGATTACACCGGCGGAGAACTTTTAGATAGGTCTAAGCTTTCTGGTAAAAACCAGCTTCTGGTTGATTTGAAACATCCGGTTTCCGCCGATGGATCTGTTATGGGTGGCCGGGTTTATGCCCGCCATGCTGGCATAGTTTCTTTCTGCGTTCTTCGCCCGGCAGGTTCTGGCTATGTGGTTGTCTGGAAAAGCAAAGACTTCAGCGCAATCGGTTCCGGCGCCGAGAGATTTACCTTTGGCACCATGATATCCGTTAAGAGCGGCGATATACCAGCACTTTACTGTCCCGGGATAGTGCCAGTTCCATTTGATGAAGGAACCGGGAAAACCGGTGTGCGTTCAGGAAAAGTCAAACCCAACTCGTCTATCTCCAACTCAGACCTTTCTACGAGCGGAAACAGGACCTATTCCTTCGGCATCGAGGGATTGATTCACTAGGAGCTTGTCCGAGAATAGAAATTTCTTCTCAAGTCGAGAAATTTTCAAAAAATAAACACAGCCGTATGTTTGATATTGCGAGCATTATTTTTTGAGATTTCCGAAGAGTTGGGGAGAAAGGGCATTCTCGGACATGCTCCTAGCTATCGAAGGCAAGATATCGAATACGATAACTAAACTCAGAGACAAAACTATCATGTTTAACTTATTGAAACGATGGGTGACATATTTCTTCATTCCTGCCGGATTGGTTCTGCTCCTCTTACCATTGAATACCTACCGATCTAAACAGATCAAAAAGAACTTTGTGTTTCTGGAAATCACTGAAACACTCATGGCCAAGACTCTGAAGGAGGTCAAGCCGCCAGACTTTGGAAGCAACAGTTCAGGTCCAAATTTATCACAGCAGGTTATGGAGTATCTTGAAGAATCTCAGAAGGTCTTATCAGATGAATTCTCAAATGATACCACCCTCATCAATCCATATGGATATCCGATAATAGATGCTCAAAAATTAACTGGTTATCCAGCTCTTCACAGGCAGGTCGATAGTATGGTGCAGATGAACCCGACCGGACGTGGAATAAGCCTGCGCCCGAGACGATTGGATGATGTTCCCATTAACGAATGGGGGGCTTTCAAAAATTCCCTAGGGGGTAATGCTGATGCCAATGCGTTCCAGTATGGAAAGCGAATTTTCAAAGGACATGTTGACTCAGATTACACCTCAATCAAAGTTGAAGTTGATAACCTCAGGATGAGTACCAAGGTGGCAGGCAGTATTTTTTTATTCCTTGGCCTGTTTGCTTTGCATGGAATGTATAAGACTTCTTCAGCAGGTATCCAAATCGGAAATAGGACGGCCATTATCATATGGGATATTATCAGCATAGGGATTGGGATAATGTTTACGTGGTGGTTCCTGGATGCCATGCTGGTAAAATACTTCCAGACTGTTGCAGTATGGGGCGACGAGCAAAGAGTGTTATTTATGGGCGTTTTCTGGGTCGCGTTCGGCATCCCTGCTATGGCTTTATTTACAACTGCGACAGCCATACAAACACTGCAGATTACCCGGGATAAAATTACCGTGAGAGGCCTCTTCGGGCAAAGTACCTTAGCCTGGTCCGATGTAGAATATATTCAGTTGAATGAAATCTTTGCCCCACGAAAAGTGAGTGGTTTTTTTGCCCCTCGTAAGATTGCAAAAATACTAAAAATAAGCGGAGGCCCATCCACACTACACATTATGGAACCTCCCTTTTCTTCTACCAAAAGAGAGATACTCAGCACATTAACCGAACATGCTCCGGAAGAATTGAAGCAAACAATATTGGACCTTTCGGAAAAGTGGCTATCCGTATGGTAAACTGTCCAGCAGAATGATGGTTTCTCATTCACTGCTTGTTCCAAGAGATAGCAGGTTTTGTTTACGCTATGAGCTGACTGCAGACTGATTCAGAAAAAACGATTAACTCAACGTCCTGTCAAATATGAAAACAAAAAACATACTGTCAATATCTGTTATTGGAATCATAGGACTTATTGGAATCATAGTCTTTTTACTCTGGCAGAAAGATCCCTGCATTAACCTTGAGTCTTGTGAACAATATAAGTGCCTAAACCCACAGTTCTATTGTAGCCAAACACTATATGAGTCTAATATCCAACCGACCAGTTTCAAAGAAGCTCAACAAATTGTCATGGATTATATTCATAACAAACTAGGGTTGACTGCTGAAATCACATCCTCCTGGAAAGTGCGGGATCCATACCAATGGTATCAAATAACCTGTAATTTGAGTGATGGTTCCGAATATGGCTTTGAAGTAGGACCGGATGGCAATATCTATGAGATTAAACATTTAAATTGATTAATTAAGCTCTCGGATGTGAAAAATAGAAAATTGTGGACAGGCTTGAGAAGCGGCCTTGAGAGGATAGCAATGACCTTCAGGATAGCCCCAAGAACACTTTGTAAATCGATGCCTTTCACATAAAGATTGCCACATCAAATCTCAACGAAATAACAACTCCTCTCACGTTGAGGGTATCTGCGTTCAACGACCCGCAGAAGAGCAAACTCAGAATCAGTATTTTGTTTTATCAATTAGTGGTTTCCTAGGAATTTTAATTCATCTAGAAGTTCCTGTTCGCAATTTTTTTTTGCGGGGTGTGGCCTGTTAGGCTTTGATATTGCGTGCTTTTTTGTTTTGACTTGTAGGCTGTTTCTTTCTTGACAAAGACTCTTTTAAAATCGTATCACCCATCTTAGGTATATGTGTACAATATACCTGCTTTGGAATCATCTCTGATCCTTTTTTTGTAAGGGAGAATCCAAGCTGTTAACTTCATCATGAAGTTTTTTGGCAAAAGCTACACTTTCTTTTCAGAAAGTGTAGCTTTAATGTGAAAAAGGATAAGAGATGATTTCAAAAAATGTACGATTATCCAATAAACTCAATTTCTTGATGTTGAGTTTCATGCTCGTTTTAGCAGTGAACGAAATAGGGCATGCCGCAGGTTGGTCTGCCGGTGGTTCTATGGTTACCGATCGAGTGTATCATAGTGCTACTCTTTTGCCTGATGGCCGTGTCCTTGCTGCAGGTGGGAGCGGTGGTGATTCAAGTGCTGAGTTGTACGATCCAGCCTTGAATACATGGTCTGCTACCGGCGCCATGAGTACTGGTCGAAGTGGGCACAGCGCAGCCCTTCTTGCTGACGGCCGTGTCCTTGTTGTCGGTGGATCGGGGAGTTCCGGCACTCTTTCCAGCGCTGAGTTATACGACCCAGCCACCAGTACCTGGTCCGCTGCCGGCTCCCTGACCACTGGTCGATCTAAACTGAGCATCACCTTACTTTCCGACGGCCGTGTCCTTGTTGCAGGCGGCTGGGATGCTAGTTATAATGAACTCTCCAGCGTGGAGATCTACGATCCCGCCACCAATAGCTGGTCTGATGTCGGCTCTATGACCACTGCTCGAATTCATCACAGCGCAGCCCTTCTACCTGACGGCCGTGTCCTAGTCGCCGGGGGACATGGTGATTGGTACATTTCCAGTGCCGAGCTGTACGATCCCTCCACCAAGACCTGGTCTGCAGCCAATTCCATGGCAGACCCCCGAGAGAAATTCAGCGCCACCCTTCTTCGTAACGGTCTGGTTCTCGTTGCAGGTGGATGGAGTGGTGCAATTTTAACAAACAGCGCTGAGCTATACGATCCAACGACCAATACTTGGTCATCTGCCGGCTCCCTGGCCGATACTCGAGCTGAGCACACCGCCACTCTTCTTCCTGATGGCCGTGTCCTTGTCACAGGCGGGCAAGGGGAGGGAGCGGAGAGTCACGCCAGTGCGGAGCTGTACGATCCCGCCACTAATAGCTGGTCCACTGCCGGTTCCATGGCCGCTGATCGTTCTAAGCACAGCGCCACTCTTCTTGCTGATGGTCGTGTCCTTGTTGCAGGTGGTGATTTTAACAGCACCGAGCTCTACAACCCCGCCGTCGGTTCCTGGTCCGCTGCCGGTTCCATGGTAACCGGCCGAGGTTCACATAGTAGCGCTCTCCTTGCAGATGGTCGGCTCCTTGTTGTCGGTGGAACTGGGGGCGGTACTCTTTCCAGTGCTGAACTCTATAACCCTTCCACCGATAGCTGGTCTGCTACCGGTTCCATGAGCACCGCACGAACCGGTTCTAATGCCATTCTTCTTGCAGACGGTCGTGTTCTTGTCACCGGAGGAGAGGGCGGTTCTGGTTATCTTGCCAGCGCCGAGCGCTACGACCCAGCCACAGGCAGCTGGTCAGCCGCCGGTTCCATGAGCACTGGTCGATTTTATCCTGGCTCCACTCTCCTTGCAGACGGCCGTGTCCTTGTCGCAGGTGGCGCTGATAGTTCTTATGATGGTCTTTCCAGTGCCGAACTCTATGATCCAGCTACCAATAGCTGGTTAGCTGCCGGCTCAATGACTTATGCTCGAAAGCGTTCCAGTGCGACCCTTCTTCCAGATGGCCGTGTCCTTGTTGCAGGGGATGCTTCCGGTGCCGAACTCTACAACCCCACAACCAATAGTTGGTCTGCAGGCGGCACCATGGCCATTGGCCGTACTGCACACGGTGCCATCCTGCTTCTTGATGGTCGAGTTCTTGTCGTAGGTGGAGACGGAGGGGCTCGTGCCAGTGCCGAGTTGTACGATCCAGCCACTAATAGTTGGTCTGCAGCAGGCTCCATGGTAACTGGTCGAGGTTTTATTAAGCCCATCCTCCTTCCTGATGGTCGAGTTCTTATCGCAGGAGGTTGGGATACTAGTACTCTTGCCAGTGCCGAGTTGTACGATCCAGTTACTAATAGCTGGTCTGCAGCGGGCTCCCTGTCAACTGGTCGATTATATCCCAGTGCGACCCTCCTTCCTGATGGTCGGGTTCTTGTGGCAGGGGGGAGTGGTACTTCCAGCGCTGATATCTATGATCCCGGGCTTGGTTTTAATAATGCCTGGCGACCTATCATAGCATCGGCACCTTCAACAATTACCCTCAAGACTGCATTCTCTGCCATTACCGGATCCGGCTTCAGGGGTGTGGGAAATACGGAGGCATCGTCAGGGGGATATAACAGCTCCGCAACGAACTATCCACTGGTGCGAATTAAAAGTGCTATAAACGAAGAGATACAGTGGGCTAGTCTGCAGAGTTTTACTGCCACAAATTATACGAGTGGGGTGTTTAGCGATTTAACGGCAGGTCCTGCCTGGATGACCGTTATCGTTAATGGAATTCCCAGTCTTGACAAGTATGTTGTTATCGAAAAAACAACCGTACCGGTAAGCCTTGGCAACCTGAGCCAGACCTATGACGGTTCAGGGAACGTGCCGACGGCAACGACTACTCCCGGCAGCTTGACGGTTGATTTTACCTATAACGGTTCAGTAACAGCGCCGACCACTATCGGCAGTTATGCAGTTGTCGGCACGGTGAATGATATTAATTACGAGGGATCCGCCAGTGGTACCCTGGTGATTACCAAGGCCACGGTTCCGGTAACTCTCGGCAGCCTGAGCCAGACCTATGACACTTCAGCGAGAGTAGCAACAGCAACTACCACTCCCGGCGGCTTGACGGTTATATTTACCTATGATGGTCTAGTAACTGCACCGACCAATGTCGGCACTTATGCGGTCGTCGGCACGGTGAATGAGGTTAATTATCAAGGATCGGCAAGCGGTACCTTGGTGGTTAATAAGGCCACGGCACCCGTAAGTATAGGCAGTCTAAGTCAGACCTATGACGGATCAGCAAGAGCGGCCACGGCAACGACCACTCCCGGCGGCTTGATGGTTGATTTTACCTATGAAGGATCAACAACAGCACCAACTAATGCGGGCAGTTATGCAGTTGTCGGCACGGTGAACGAGGCTAATTATCAAGGATCCGCTAGTGGCACCCTGGTTATTGACAAGGCTACTGCAACTGTCAGTCTCGGTAGCCTGAGTCAAGGTTGTAGCGGGACAGCGAAAGTGGCCACGGCAACTACCACTCCCGGCGGCTTGACTGTTGATTTAACCTATGATGGATCAAAAACCGCACCCATCAATGTCGGCAGTTATGCAGTTGTCGGTACGGTGAATGAGAGCAATTACCAGGGCAGCGCCGGCGGTACCCTGACTATTTCACCGGTTGTGCCTGCAGTCACCACCCTGTCCCCTTCAGATGTGACCTCAATAACGATCCAGGCCCGTGGTAATGTGACCTTTGATGGCGGAGTGCCAGTTGAATGGCGCGGAGTGTGCTGGAATACCGTCGGCATGCCAACCACAATGGATGGTTGTATGAGTCCAGGCGCTGGTGGCCTTATGGGCGCGTTTACATACATAATGGACGGTCTGACACCTGCGACGACCTATTATGTCCGCTCAATGGCTGTGAACAGCGTTGGCGTAAGCCTAGGCAATGAAGTGGTGATAACAACCTATCCCTTGCGGAAACTGACCGTGAGCAAGGTGGGCAGAGGTACCGGCATTGTGACCAGTACGCCCACCGGCATTGATTGCGGAACGGATTGTGAGGAACTGTATAATGATTCCACAGAGGTCACTCTCACCACTACCCCGGATGAAGGTTTTACCTTTTATCACTGGTACGGCGATGAGGACTGCAAAGATGGAATCGTTACTTTGACAAGCGATGTGCAGTGTGTCGCGAAATTTTATTCACCTTTTCCATGGAATGTCTTACAACCTATCCTGATCTATAATACCTCTCGACCTTTGCCGTAATTACACATGAAAGTGCAACCTGCTCACATGTTCCATGAGCAGGTTGCACTTTTAGACGCCAGCCAAGACAAAAAAAGCCTTTGGAGCGAATCAATTACTATTGGCAGCGAGGGCTTTATAAAGAAGATACAGCAGTAACTTGGCTTACGAGCTAAGGGGCAATCGGTTGTATCAGAGAAGGAAGGGACTGTTCTGAAGGAGGCACCGGCACCTTACAATACACTTTTTGAGGGTGAAAAGAGTACTCTAAGGACAGACAATAGCTATTTTATTGACTTAAATGCCGACAATTCAACCTGATAGCTTGGCCCTACCCCATTTATTTTATTTATAACCGGCCACATCAGGCAGATCCGGAAGACGGGCCAGGTGATCAAGGTGTGCAGGGACTTCTCCCGGCCCCGAAAGGACCACTTGCTCTATAAACACTACAACTCAAGCTATCACCCGGTGTAACCCACACTTTCATATTTTTCTGTTCAGTGTTTATCCTAATCCAGCAACTCTCTCACAACCCTTGCCGGTTCATCCGTCATCAATAGTTTTCTGACATACCCGCTAATACGAAGAGCCAGGGCTTTTTCTTTGTAGATGAAACATTGTGGGACAAACCACGGTGTCTTCAGAAATTGAAAAATGTTGCCCCCCTCTGTGAATCATAGGTGTTCTGGAAACATCTTAACCGCTGAATTATTCACCTCGTTTGACCTTGCCCTTGGCACCCTCTCAAGATGCATTTTTTTAAGAAAATAGAAAAAATAGGTATTTCTACCTATATGAAATTTTCGGGAAGCATGTTCTAGTGAATGGTGATTCATTTTAGAGGGGCGAGAATAACCAGGAAGTATCTCAACATGTAGGCTACCTCCTGCCATTTCAGATTTCCAACACACGTCTTTCATTCCTTCTGCTTGACATTCAACTTTTTTTGGGAATACCCCCTGATAACAGGATAGATAAAACTATACCCGTCGCAAGGTGGGCATGGTAACCCAAGGGTCTCAATAGATAAGTGGGCTATCTTACAAAGAGTGGCCTTGCTGTTTTTTTTCAGGTGAAATAATGCAAACATCTCCTTATCTCTTTAGTATTTTTCGCTATATTAGAATAATGCTAATTCATACTTTTCTTTTGCCAGGTTTTTTTTCTGTCACCCTTGTTTATGCCGACGATGGTGATTTTGGTTGGGCTAGGGCCATGAGTGGGACGTCCACCGGATGGGGAAGGGCAATCTCCGTAGATGCTTTCGGCAATGTATATACTACTGGTTATTTCTTTGATACTGTCGACTTTGACCCTGGACCAGGAACCGCTAATTTGGAGAGTAAAGGTTCTTCGCAGGATATCTTTATCAGCAAACTTGACAGCAACGGCGACTTTGTCTGGGCCAAGGCCATGGGGGGGATGACATCGATTCTGTGATGAACATCGCCATAGATAGTTCCGGTAATGTGTACACCATTGGCAAATTCCGAGACACTGCCGACTTTGACCCCGGACCAGAACTATTCAACCTGACCCCCCTAGGTAGTTCTGATGCCTTTATCAGTAAACTTGACAGCAACGGCAATTTTGTCTGGGCCAAGGCCATAAAGGGAAGTTTAACAGTTAGTGGAAATGGTATCTCCGTAGATGCCTTGGGCAACGTCTATACAACCGGCCACTTCTACGGCACTGTCGACTTTGACCCTGGAATAGAGCCATACAACCTGGAGAGTAAAGGTTCGCAGGATATCTTTATCAGTAAACTTGACAGCAACGGCGACTTTGTCTGGGCCAAGGCAATAGGTGAGACTGATATAGATTCTGGGAAGGCTATCTCCGTGGATGTTTCCGGCAACGTATATACCATTGGTGTCTTCTCCGGCACTGTTGACTTTGACCCCGGATCAGGAACAACCTTCAACCTTGAGAACCCAGGTTCTCAGAGTATCTTTATCAGCAAATTTACCAGCGACGGCAATTTTGTCTGGGCCAAGGCAATAGGTGGGAATAATAACGACTCTGGGGATGATATCGCCATAGATGACACCGGCAACGTATACACTACCGGATTTTTCCAAAGCACTGGCGACTTTGACCCCGGACCAGGAATCTTCAACCTGGAGAGCGCAGGTTATGACGATATTTTTGTCAGCAAACTTACCAGTAACGGCAATTTTGTCTGGGCCAAGGCAATAGGTGGGAATGAGAACGACTCTGGAAAAGGCATCGCCACAGATAGCTCCGGCAACGTATATATCACCGGATCTTTCTTCGAAACTGTCGACTTTGATCCAGGACCAGGAGCCTTCAATTTGCTCAGTGCAGGTGATACGGATATCTTTATCAGCAAACTTGACAGCAACGGCGACTTTGTCTGGGCCAAGGCCATGGGGGGAGAGGCATATGACGAAGGAGAGGGTATCTCCGTAGATGGTTACGGCAACTCCTACACCACCGGTTACTTCTTCGGCACTATGGACTTTGACTCAGGATCAGGAACCTCCAACCTGATCAGCACAGGAGAAGACATCTTTGTCGTTCACCTGATTGGATCACCCTTCCCATGGCCTATCTTCCTACCAGCAATTAACGGCCAGCATTAACAATACAAGGGCGTACAAGGGCAAGGGCGGCCAAGGGCGGCGCACAATGGGTCGGACACGGCAACTTACTGTTCTGTCGTTAAAGTATACCGGAAAGCACCCATTTCCCGCCCTTAGAAGCTCCTTTTTCACCCCCAAAAAAACCTTCTAAGGAATTAGAGATTACTGGAACAGAAACTAGAACCAAACTTATTTATGCCAAGAGCTCACAGACACTACATACCGGGATGCGTCTGGCACATCACCCACAGGTGCCATAAGCAGGAGTTCCTGCTCAATTTTGAAAAAGACAGGAAACGACGGCGTCACTGGCTCTTTGAGCCGAAAAAACGATACGGCTTGTGTGTACTCAACTATATTGTGACCTCTAATCATGTTCACCTCTTGGTTGTCGATACTGAAGAGGACGTTATTGCCAAGAGTATGCAGTTGGTTGCCGGAAGAACCGCCCAGGAGTTTAACCAGCGCAAGCAGAGAAAAGGAGCCTTCTGGGAAGACAGGTACCATGCCACTGCGGTGTAGACAGATGAGCATCTGGCAAAATGTATTGTCTATATCGATCTCAACATGGTGCGGGCAGGAGTGGTTAGACATCCCTCTGAATACAGGTTAAGCGGGTTCAATGAAATCCAGAATCCACCAAAACGATATGCAGTGATTGACAGGAAGGTTCTACAGGATCTTTTTTCCATAGACAATCAAGAGGGTTTCCGACAGGAGCATAAGCACTGGGTGGAAACAGAGTTACAGGCTGATGTAAAGAAAAGAAAGGGCCTTTGGAGCGAATCAATTGCGATTGGCAGCGAGGGTTTTACAGACAAGATACAGCAGCAACTTGGCTTACGAGCCAAGGGGCGCTCGGTTGTCTCAGAGAAGGAAGGGACTGCTCTGAAGGAGGCTTCTGCCCCTTACAATACACTTTTTGATGGTAAAAAGAGTACTCTAAGGCCTAACAATAGCTATTTTATTGACTTAAATGACAGTAATTCAGACTGATATCTTGGTCCGCCCCCCTTACTGTCTTACTGTTGCTACAATTTATTGAAGGGAAGTGTTGTTACAAGACAAATGCAAGATTAGTGTAACTGACTGAAATAATAAAGTTATTGACAGGAACTGTTTGGTGGCCAGAGGCGGAAAACGTTGGCAATTTTAACCCTGGCCGACTTTTTCTACAGACTCGTTAGCGTCAGAAAACAAAAGGAAAAATATATGAAACCCAAATTAGCTTTATTCATTGTCATAGCATTCTCCCTTACGGGGTGTTCACACCTCCATTATGGTTCAAGTTCTGGTAATGCAAGTATAAATGAGGTCAAGACCGCATTATTTTTCAATAACATCATTGAAGGTGAGTCTCCGAATATTGCTCAACTGAATATTTTCTTTTCTGAAATGCCTAAAGGGGGGGATCTCCATCATCACTATTCGGGGAGTATTTATGTGGAGACTTATTTAGATTGGGCCGAAACAAACAATCAGCATATAGATACGAAAACACTAAAAATAAGTAACGACAAAACGGATACGACTGTAACGGTTAACGAGTTACGTTCCGATACAGCGCTATACAGAAGACTATTAACCCGTTGGTCCGACAAAGACTATAGCAACCATTATCATTTAGAGTTAGCGCCGGATACAAATTTTTTTAATACATTTGGTTATTTTGGATACGTTTCTGGAAGCTATGAACAAGGCCTGATGGTCTTGAAAGAGCGGGCCATAAAGGAAAATGTTAGCTATATTGAGACCATGATTAAATCCGTTGGTTATTCACATTCGGACACCGTATTTGATGAAAACACTAAAAAAAATTATGACTACAAAGAGATTTCTTCGCTTTTAGATGGACAATTATCAAGGATAGACGGAGATGCTTCATTTAAAAAGAAAATTGATGAATTTATCAAAGGAATTGAAAAAGCTCACGAGGGCGTGAGTGTTGACGATGATCAATTTATGATGCGGTATCAAACATATGCATCACGAAATAGTACACCGAGTGTAGTATTTTCTGCCTTATATGCAGCATTTAAGGCTGTCGAAAAATCCGAACTCCTAGTTGGCGTTAATTTTGTGGGGCCTGAAAATGGCGTGGTGGCAATCGAGGATTACAAATTGCATATGCAGTTTTTCGCTTACCTAAGAAAGAGATTCCCTGGCGTTAACGTGGCGTTGCATGCCGGAGAGCTTACTCTTGGCATGGTGCGCCCGAAAAATCTGAACTTCCATATTTCTCAGGCATTACATGTTGCTGGCGCTCAGAGGATTGGTCATGGCGTGGATTTGCCTTATGAAGAAGATGCCATTGACCTTTTGGAGGAAATTAAAAAAAATTCAGTGGTCGAGATTAATCTTACTAGCAATGAATTTATATTAGGGGTCAAAGGCCAAGAACATCCTTATTTAATTTATTCCGTATATGATGTCCCGATAGTTATATGCACGGACGATTCAGGGGTTTCCAGAAACAATTTAACTCGTGAATATGTTTTGTTAGCTGCGAGATATAAACCAAGCTATAAGACTGTAAAAAAATACGCATACAATAGCATCAAGTATTCTTTCCTTTCTGACGTTGATCAAAAGACTTTAATAAAATCTCTTGATCAACGTTTTGAAAAATTTGAATCTGAGATGGCCAAGTATTCCGATCGAATAATGAAATAAAATATGCTAACCATCTCTTTCAGCGGATCGCAAAAAGCCGCGCCCGCTGAAGAGTACGTTGTGCCCAAAAAATATGAATGAAACAAACAACAATTTGACGGAGATTGTTAGTAAAAAAGAACTTCCATGGGGAGCAAGAAGTTCAATATTGGTGTTCGTGATAAGTTTTTTGTCGATACTATTTCCATCCCTCTTTTTAACTGAATTATCTCTAAACGAATCAACACAATATTTTATTGCTGAAGCTATCCTCCCAATTCCATTTCTTGCTTTCTTCTATTATTGGTTCAGTAAAAAGAAAATACAAAAAAAGGAAATTGGCCTATGTTTTCCTAACTCAAATGTCCTGTTAGTCACATTAGTGGCCATTATGATAGCAGCAATATTTAAAGGCATTGATTTTGTACTATTCTTTGGCTCTATCACTGAATTAAATTGGAGTAAGTTTTCCATAATTGAAGGACCATTATTCGCTGTTTCATATGGAATCGGCAGAGTAATTATTACACCGTTGATGGAAGAGTTAGTTCACAGAGGAGTTATTTACGGCTACTTGCGCAGTAGACTTGGCTGGCGGGTTGGACTTATTTTACAGGCATTAATTTTCACCCTGGTTCATCCAAATGTTTACCAGGGCAATCTTACCATAATTCTTTTTTATTTCGCTTTTGGTTTAGGATTTGGCGGCTTATACCAGTTCTATAAGAGTTTATATCCTGCTGTTGTATGCCACGGCGCCTTAAACTACTTTGACGCAACTATCCAGGTAGTTTCCTGAAAAAAATTGAACAACAAGCAGCTGCAGTGGACGCCAAAAGGCTGGTGCCACTAAGCTTAACGTTCAGCAGAAAAATATCACAGGAGGCCTGATATGGTTAATGAAACCGAAAAACATCATAATTCAGAAAGTCACCACGATAAAGTTGGTTTAATGAAGCGGTGGTTTAAGGAGGTTTGGAATGACCATTGCACTGAAAGAATAGATGAACTTATGTCGTCAAACTTTGTCGGTCATTATGAGCATGAAGAAATTTCAGGTATCAACCACTGGAAAGAAATGATTTACGATGTCCTATTAAAAGCTATTCCATATTTTCACATTGAAGTTAAAGATATTATCGCTGATAGGGATATGGTTGTTTCTCGCTGGCAAGCAAAAGGTGTCCTCTCAGAAGAGTTATTTGGTGTTTCTCCTTCTAATGAAGAGTTTGAGTTTAGTGGAATTTCGTGGGCTAGAATAGTCGATTGCAAAATAGTTGAGAATTGGAACAACTGGAATATGAGTTACTTATTTCGGCAGCTGCTTTCGGAAGTCAAAACTCTAAGAGGAATTTTACCTCTATGTTCATTCTGTAAAAAGGTTCGTGATGACAAAGGGTACTGGGAACAAGTTGATGTTTATATTCACAAATATTCCGAAGCTGATGTCAGCCATAGTGTGTGCCCTGAATGTATGAAGAAAAACTATCCAGAGGTTTATGCTTCAATTTTATCCGACAAAGTCAAAGAATAGCCGAACCAGACGGTTCACTTGACGCCGGGAAGTGCGGCGACGCTAGCGCGGCAAGCTCTTGGTCGACAATGGTTCAACCTGACCCCTATTTCTTTACGATAAACTGTCAATTAATCGTGTAAAATGGTCATTTTGAACCGATTTTCCTATAAATATTGGCTTTTTTAAGAAAGCGTTAAGCTTGACCAAAATGCCCCTGTTTTTTCTTCGTCACCAGGCGGAGAGACAAGAAAAAGGCCGGCACCGTTAACTGAAAAATCAAACAACACCAAGTTGCAAGACCATTCGCGCTGATTAGCATCGAAACTTTCTTCAATCTTAACGCTTTCCAAAAAACGTGATATAGAGAGGGGAAATACTTGGTTTGGGAGGATAATGACCGTATGGATGTTGGCCTAATCAGTCCCCCAGCCAGAGAAGAAAAACAGTTCTATGCGGTTATCAAATAATATTTCTAATGAAAGCTGAAATTACTTATGAAAAAAGAAGAAAACCAGACCTTTATAGTAAATTCCAAGGCCTTGGCCGAGATTAAGCGCAAAGGTAGCCATGCGACTGTCTATCCTGCAATGGAACCTGCGGCAGACGGCTGATGAAAAAAAGTCAAAACCCCTGCGGTTCGTATGGGAAAGCCTGAAAAGAGTACACAGAATTTGTTTGTTCCGGTGAATGTCAAGGACATCACGATCTGGAAATCAGTGGAAATTGAAAAGGATGAAAGCAAAGAGGCCATTCAAATTGGTCTTACGCAATTTCTTATCTTTAAAAGTCTCACAATAAAGGGTGGAAAAATTTCAGATACCTTCGAAGTGTGAGCTCTGAAGAAATTAGGATCAGTCAATTCACTGCCGGGGTGGACAGCTACCTTTTTGTCATTGATGGAGATAGTTATGACCGCTGGTATGTCAACCAGGAAGTCCAGACCCGTTTTACAGACGTCAAACGTCTAACACCCCACAAGGGGGTATAAGTGCCCCTCACAACCCTCTGCCCAAAGGAGAACTCAAATGTCCTTCCCACACTACGACGAAGTTCATATTATTTCCGATCTCCACATGGGAGGTGAAACCGGTTTTCAGATCCTCCGCGAAACCAAAAAGTTGGCAGGATACATTCGCTGGGTCGGAGAACAGCGACCAGACGGCAAAGTGGCCCTGGTCCTGAACGGTGACGTCATCGACACCCTGGCCGAAAAGAACGACGGCTACATCGCCGTGGACAATGCCGAGGCCATCGTTCAACGGATCATGGCAGATCCCTCCTTTGTCCCGATCTGGGATGCTCTGGCGGAATTTACCAAAATAAAAGACCGCACCCTGGTCATTGCTCTTGGCAACCACGACCTTGAGATGTCCTTTCCCGTGGTGCAATGTGCGGTTATTAAAAGACTCGCCGACACTGATCTTGAGGCCCGAGGCCGTATCGAGTTTTCCACCATGGGGGCCGGTTATTCCTGTCTGGTCGGGGACTCACGAATATTCTGCACCCACGGCAACGAGGTGGACAGCTGGAACTACACCCGCTATGAAGATCTCGCCAAGGTGGGCCGACGGCTGAACACCGGCCGCAGCCTCAAGCCCGGCGAATGGGAACCCAACGCCGGTACCAAGATGGTCAAGGACGTCATGAACACCGTGAAAGGGCGTTACGCCTGGATCGACCTGTTAAAACCTGAGATGCAGGCCGCAGTCGGCGTACTTCTTGTCCTCGACCCCAGCCAGCTCAGCAAGATTAAACGTCTCATCCCTGTCATTGGAGAAAAGATAGAAGGCAGTCTAGAGGTTGACCAGCGGCTCTCCGCAGAGGGTTTCACCTCCCCAACAGGCACGAGTCCCCAACCCGCCTCCGTGGACAGCCTTCTCGGCCCAAATCTCATGGCAGGACTGCGCAGTGGTGCGGACGGTAACCGTCACACCGCTGATTCCCTGCTGCGCGCTGCTGAAAAGGAATACAAGACCGGCAGTTCCGTCACCGACCCCGAAGACAAGACACTCGGCACCGGCCAGTATCTTTGGGATCGGTTTACCAGCTGGATCACCGGCGTCAGCGAGATTGAGGCCTTGCGCCGGGCGCTGCAGGACTGGCTTAAAAATGACAAGACCTTCGAGATAACGGATCAGGACGATACCTGTAAGGAAGTGCTTGACTCGATAGGCCAGGATATCCATTTCCTCGTTACCGGCCACACCCACCTTGAACGTGCCATTGATCTTGGCGGCAGCCGTTTCTACTTCAATTGCGGCACATGGATTCGTCTGCTCCGTTTCACAGAAACAATGCTTAAAGACGAAAAGAGTTTCCAGCCGGTGTACAACTTGCTCGAGAGTGGCCGGATGAAGGACATAGACGAGGCCACGTTTGATTTTGTCCTCCCTCAGCAGAGTGCTGTCTGTATCAAGACCACCAAAGATGGAAAGGTGGTCGGCGAACTGGCCCACATAGAAGGAACCCATCCTGTCACCCGCAAGATCATCAAAAAGTTCACGAGGTGAAAAAATGTCCGATATCCACAACGTCAAACTGGAAATTTTGCGACCCGGCCCGGCGCACAACCAGCTTCTTTCTCCGCTTACTCCCTACCTCGTCCTCTGCGGTGCCGACGGACCGGTGAGCGTGAGCCTGCCTTTTGAACAGCGGCAGCTGCGCATTCGCCTGGAACGGCTCCGTTATTTTACGGAAGGAACAGATGTTCCCCCCAACCAACGTGAGGCCGAGCTGCGCGAATTGGGGGAGACCATCGGGCAGATGTTCGGCCAGGTCCCCGCACTGCTTACCGAACTGGGCAGTGTCCGAGCCCAGAAGGGAAAGTTTGTGCATCTGCGACTGTCGCTGTCCGCCTCCGAACTTGCTCTTTTGCCCTTTGAGACAGCCATCGCCCCGGATGGCTTTCCCGGCTCCGGTTCGCCGCTTTTTCTGCAATCCAAGACCCCCATTACCCTGACCAGGGAGGTACGTCGCGGCCGACCACTGCCTGTGGAATGGAATCGTCCACCCCGCATTCTCTTCATCTGTGCCTCGCCTGACGGGTTGGCCCAAGTGCCCGCAAAGCAGCACCTGGTCGCCCTGCGCCGCGCCATTGACCCATGGGTGAAAATCAAGAATAGTGAGGAAGAGCGCCTGGCCGAGGTGAAAAAAATCCTCACCATACTGCCGGAAGCAACGCTTGAACAAATCCGCCAGACCTGCATGGACACGGAATACACCCATGTCCATATCCTGGCCCACGGCGCCCGCTATGAGCATGCCGGAGACCAGCGCTACGGCCTTGCCTTGTGCAGCAGCTCAAACCCGGCAGAGATTGATGTGGTTGACGGCGAACGACTTGCCATCGCCCTCACTACGGACCGCGCTTTGACCTGCAGCACTCGGCATCGACCAACCATACTCTCGCTTGCCACCTGTGATTCCGCAAATGTGAACTCCGTGCTCACCCCCGGTGGCAGCATAGCTCACGAGTTGCACGCAGCCGGTATCCCCTGGGTTTTTGCCTCCCAGTTTCCTCTCTGGATGCGCTCCTCGAACATCTTCACTGAAGTACTGTACAAACGTTTACTCAAAGGGGCCGATCCCCGCTGCGTCCTCCATGAATTGCGACAACGTCTGCGCACCGCCTGCCCGGAGACACACGACTGGGCTAGTATTGTAGCCTATGCTACCGTGCCCTGGAATTTTGAAAAACAGGTCAGCGATTTTCGTGATAAACAGACCCGCGGGCGCATCGAAACTAAATTCGACCGGATCGACGATCTGCTCAAGGAAAAAAAATCCAATGATCTCGATAAGCAATCGTTATCACCGGAAATAGGTGATCTCTGTGATGTCATCCGTCGGGAACTCCAGGCATGGCGGGAAGAACCTGAGGCACAATCCTGCGGGAAAGAACTTGCCGAACGTCTGGGAGTCAGTGCTGCCAGCGAAAAGCGGATGGGCATCACTTATGAGCCCGTCCCCAACAAGGCAAAAGAAAAACTAGACGCCTATCAAACGGCCTGCCAGTTCTATAAAAAAGCCATCGAAGCCGATATCTCAAATCATTGGGTCATTACCCAATATCTGTCAATGCTCGCGGTCACAAAACTGGCAAAAGGCCGTGGTTTGTCAGGATTGGCAAGAGATTATGGGCATTGGTGGCATGCTGCTCGACAAATCAGCCACTGGCAGTTGCCCGCAGCAGTGGGGATAGAACGGGCCTGGGCATACGGAACACTGGCTGAACTAGAAATGTTGGGTGCTGTTTATGGAGGCAGAAAATACAAAGCAGAGGAAGCCAAAAAGACAATCATCCATTACTGTAAGGAAATTATGGAAATCTATGGTCCGCAGGATTTTCCTGTACAATCAACCGTGCGGCAATTCCGCCGCTATGCTGATATCTGGAAACAGGAAAAATGGGATAATCTTGCCCGGGCCGCGCTTGACGTCCTCGGTTCATAGTAATATATCATCTCATATCCATCAGACCTGGAACCGATTCATCTTGAATTCCTCTCATGATCAGCTTCAGATAACAGGAATTGCAGGCAAGGAACAATGAAGGGAAGCAACTGGACAAAGGAGAATTCTTGAGCACGACAAGACAGAAGGTTGAGACCCCTTTCGGCGACTACGAGCCGCAAATCGCGAGTCATGACGAACTTGCGCGCGCCGCTTCAATAATGGGCGACACGGTGGAGGCAATCGCCAGGATCAACCATGATCAGTGGGCTGCAGAGAGGATTGCCCAGGGGTGGCGTTACGGAACACAACGGGATGACTCCAGGAAACTGCATCCAGGACTTATTCCCTATGACCGACTAACGGAAGAGGAAAAACGAATCGACGTGGAAGGTGCCAAGGCTATCGTTGCCGAACTGATCAGGCTTGAAATCCTTCATACATAAGGCTGAATCCACCTGGAAAATTCCGGGAAAATTCACGGGACAGACCACGATAAAAAAATAAACGGCAGAAAGACGCATAATCGGGATAGAAAGGGGTTTTTTATCCCCCCTCCTCCCACACCAACCGGCATGCGGGTCCGCACCGGGCGGTTACCAAGAGTGTCGGATCGTAATCGGACAAGCCAACCAAAGGGAACCCATTTTGATTAACTTTGAAAATTCCATTTCCATTACCGCGCCTAAGAACTCTTATGTGAACCAGTCGGCTCATACTGAGGATAGAGCATAATGGGGAATTTTCTCTCTTGGCTTCAGGCCTTCGCTTCATCAAACATGAATCCACTACTATGCCTTCTGCTGACTTCTGCCCAATCACCCCATGCATTACTACAGGAGGCGCTACCATCTGATGGTCGCAAAGTCGGGCAGATCTCCCCGGGCTCAGTTCAGTACCCCCTTGAGGGGTGTAAGAACATGATCCTTCCCTGCACAACTGCCGCATTTACCATCTCCCATGTTCTCCAGACGGGTTTCGTGATGTTGTGCTCACTCACCCAGGGGTTCGGCCTTATATGCGGTTTCTGTCCGTCAGCTCGCAGGTTTGCACTTAGGCTTCTTTCAAACGGTCGGTCGCCCTTCCGCCCTTGCCATCGGCTAGTACTTTTAAAAGGTGACACTTTGTCTCCTTCCTGGAATATGTACAGGGGACTTACACCCCATAAAATCATGCCCATGCCGGGCACACACAATCACATTCACTCGGACATCAAAAAGCGTCGCTCGTTCCTCGCTCTGCTTTTTGATACCGGTGATGTGTAGCGTTATGTGAGACCGCAGAATGAACAGAGGTAATATGAAAAATATTCTTGATTGTACTGGTCATAAACTAAAGATCCTCAATATCTTAGATAGCAATGGAGTATATTTGTTTGATGCTCAGGGAAAGAGATACATGGATTTGGAGTCAGGGATATGGTGCACATCTCTGGGACACAAAAATGTCAGAATTAACAATGTGATCAAAAAACAACTTGATAGCATCATGCATGCTGGGTTTTGCTATAGCAGTGAGATAGTAGATAACGCAGCGAAATCAATTTTGTCAGTAACAGGTTTGAAAAATGGGCGATGCGTATTTCTTAGTTCTGGAAGCGAGGCTGTAGAAATACTTAGGCAAGCAGCTAGGCATTCGGTAAAAACCCCAAAAACGCTGGTTTTGCATAATGCTGAGCTTGGTGCGTATGATTCACTTACAGATAGAAAGCATGGATGGTACGGCTTTGAATGGAAAAATTGTGAGGAATGTACAGACAGCATTATATGCGATCTGCACAGTGAAGCACTTAATAATATCCCTGAAGATGTCACTGAGTTCATCTTTGAACCAGGAAGTGATGCTGGCCTTGTAGGCTTTCCTCCCAAAGCATTGATTCAGAAAATTGCCAGCTTGGTTCGCAGTAATGGTGGTAAAATAATCGCAAATGAAGTTACGACAGGAATCGGGCGTACAGGTAAATGGTTTGGCTATCAACACTACGATATAAAGCCGGATATGATTGCTCTTGGGAAAGGTATTGGAAATGGTTATCCTGTAAGTGTTGCTGTATTCTCCGAGAATACCACAAGTGAATTAGATACTTTTAAATACTCGCAGAGTCATCAGAATGATCCAATGGGAGCAGCTGTTGCAAATGAAGTTATTAACATAATAAAAGATCGTGATCTAATTAAAGATGCTGCGAGAAAAGGAAAGATTTTTATTTCTCAACTCAAATCCCTAGAAAGAAGCAATATAAAAATTCGTGGAAGAGGATTGATGTTCGCCATTGATTTTATGAATGAGAAGACAGCAGAGAAAATATACAGTGAGCTGATAGAAAGCGGATATATTGTATGTAACAGAGGTTCTTTTCTTAGAATTGATCCGCCTCTCACAATAACTGAAGATGAGTATGGGGAATTCATTACCACACTCTCTTCTATAGTAGATCGAGAGATGATTTTCACATAACAATAACATGCACTCAGATATATTTATATAGTGTTTGACTATGCCTGGTTACAATCACCTAAAAAGAATACGGAGAAGAAAATGAAGAAAACAGCATTGTTCATAAGTTGTGTTTTCATACTGTCTGTAACAGCCGTCTGTTTTGCTGCTGAAGGAAATCCCGAAAATGGTAAATTGCTTTTTTCTGATCCTAAACTTGCAGGTAGTCAAAACGATACAGCATGTACCAAATGTCATCCTGGGGAAAAACCATTCAAATCCATTTCGAAGGATAAAGACCTAAACAAAATAATAAACATGTGTATTACAAAACCGTTAGCAGGAAATGCATTGGAAAAAGATTCTCAAGAAATGAATGACTTGAAAAGTTATATATTATCTCAATCAAAATAACATTTCTGAAAAGGTCTGAATTCAGAAAAATCTAACAAAGGTATCAAGAGGGACTTGCAGGCAGCGCGGTTTTCCGAAACTCGGCCATGTTAACAAGCGCACCGGTAACCCGAACATGGTTGCTACAAACTCCCGCAAGCCCCTTATACCGGCCGTTAAACCTAAGCATACATGTGTAAGTGATAAAAAACAGTACGGGCCAGGGAGTACATGCCCATGCGTCGATTTTTTAACAATACAACACGGCAAGCTTCTGAAATTGTTGGATAACAAACAAACAGGATAGAAGCATGAACGCACTAAAATCCGCAATGGACGGCTTGAAAAGAGGGCTGCCTATAGTTTTCAATAGGATGACTGTCACTCTTTTGATCATTTGTTTTTCTGCAACGGGTTGCTTTTTAGCAAAAGTAAAAAAAGAAGTGCGCGAGTACTTGGCCTCCACCGTCCTGGTCGGGCAGATTTCTACCGCCTTTCCAGGCAAAGGGCCCATTATTGTGGCTGCCTACGCCAGGAATCAGGGCAAAAGAGAGGTGGTCCATTATACCGTTCTGCATGATTTTGGTGAGTATGAACTCATGGTTGCCAAAGGAAATTATTACGTTTTTGCGTATTGGGATAAAAACAGCAACCTGATTTATGACGCAGGCGAGCCGGCTGGGCAGTATGGTGACCCGAAAATGGTTACCGCACCGGCTGGAGGCGTTATTGGGAATATCAATATTGCTATTCCGGAAAAAGCACAAAATATTGATGTGCCCTCTGGATTTGAAATCTCATCGGTTAAACCCCATAAGCTTCACAGTCGGCTTGCTGGTGCAATAATCGATTTGGATGATGAGCTGTTTTCAGAGGAACATGGAAGCAAAGGCTATTGGGAAGGTATTTCATTTTTTAAGGAGTTTGGGGGCAACATCTATTTTCTCGAGGAATATGATCCTCAGAAAATACCTATCCTCTTTATACACGGTGCTACAGGCACGCCGAAAGGCTGGAAATATTTCGTCGATAACATCGATAGAACTCGGTTCCAGCCTTGGTTTTTTTATTATCCAAGCGGGGCCCGCATTCAAGGCATGTCCCAGCTGTTGCTCTGGAAATTAGAAAACCTGAAATCCAAGTATAACTTTGAACAGCTATATATTACGGCGCACAGTATGGGGGGCCTGGTCGCCCGGTCCTTTATTATGGATTCTAGTGCCCGTTTTCCCTATGTAAAACTTTTTGTTTCACTGGCCACCCCGTGGGGGGGCGACGGGATGGCCGAGTACGGTGTTGAGCAATCTCCTGCGGTAGTACCGTGCTGGATCGATATGCAGCCGGAAAGTGCGTTTATCCAATCACTATACAGAACAAAAATGCCCGAGACCATCAGCTTTTACATGTTTTTCGGCCACCAGGGAAGCCGTAACCCCTTTCGATCGAATAATGACGAAACCATTGCTTTTTCCAGCCTTCTGGACCGCAGAGCTCAGTCAGAGGCGAAAATGAATTATGCATTCAATGAGGACCATGAAAGCATTATCTACAGCAAGGCTGTGTTGGACCAGTACAATGCGATTATCAACTCCTTTTCCCATCCATCCGGAGGATACCTCAAGATCCACTTTTCATACAACCACCATTTCGCGGGCGAAAGGCCTGAGCCCACACTTATACTACAGCCTATTGGCAAAAAGCGTGCGGAAATGGAAATCAGACTAAGTGCCAATGATAATGGCAGAATACTCGGCCCTTTTCCTGCTGGTGACTATTTAGCAAGCTTTGGCGCTTTTACTGCCATCGGTAAAGGATACGTACCTGTTACGATTGAGAACAATGAAACAAATGAGTTGAAATATGTGTTGACCCCAGACAATATAATTTATGGGACTTTAATATCCGCTTTGCAATCGAAGGACTGGGCCGCCGGAATGCCGTATCAGGAGAACTTCACGATACAAGCAATTACATTGAAAGGCACCGGGATTCATCGAAAACTCCGTCTGCTTGAAGGTGAAGATGTCAATATATTAGACTATCTTATTCCACGTGCGGATTGCTACTACAAAGGAAATTTCTTTTTCTTTGGATTACCCCCTGGTGAATTCGATCTCGTTATTCGTGTGCAAGGCTACAAACCCTTCGCAAAAAAGTGTTTTGTCAAGGCGGGCATACAATTAGATCCGATGCTTATTGAGTTAACACCAGAATAATGGGTGTGATTCCGGTTTCGCGCGTATTTTTTTAGAAAGGAGAAAGGGGTCAAGTCGGCTTTTACTCTTGTCGCAAATTTTTAATAACAAAATAATGCACCGGGTGCGACCTGAAAGTCGCCTCTTTTATTGCTGACCTATGAGTCAGCCTGCCGTTTCGTCGGCAGTTTTCTATCCCGGCACGCATAGCTGGTAACGGCTTTGTGTGAAGCCCGGGTGACAATGA